>CAYMCM010000089.1:0-7874 GCA_964388945.1 uncultured Roseburia sp. | reverse complement strand
TTTCATAAGACCGATACATCCGATCTGAAACAGGTCGTCTACATTTTCGTTGCTGTTTGCAAAGCGTTTGATCACACTTAAAACAAGGCGGAGATTGCCTTTGATGTATTGCTCGCGCGCAGATCGGTCTCCCTGTTTGATGCGGGAGAACAGCTCTGCTTTTTCTTCTTCTGACAGTATGGGCAGTTTTGCGGTATTGACACCGCAGATTTCTACTTTATAGACAGCCATGAAAAATACCTCCGAATCGATTGCTGATATATAAAGGGTGTGCGAAGAAGAAATTTTTTATGCAAAATGGAACTTCTTTTTTTGGAAAAAATGTGCTAATATGGGAAACATGTTATGGAAGCTTAAAGAAACGAGAGAAAGAGAAAAGCAGGGATAAAAGATGAAAGATTTAATTGATGAGAGAAATAGAAGAGAAAAAATGCAAAACAGCATCATCAAGTGGTGGAATGTAAATATGGTTCCGGTTGAAGAGAAAAAAGATGCGTTTGCGGGACTCTCCAATGAAGAGAAGAAGGCGGCAAAACAGATTATTGAGCGGCTGGATGCCGAAGCGGCGGAGGATGAGGCACTGAAAGCAAGGGAAGTCCAGATAGAGTTGGAAAAACAGGAACAAAAGGAGGCTACATACAATGCGGCAACCGGTTCTTACTCGGGTGAGTATGGAATGAAACCGGTGGAGGATGAAGCAGCGAAGGATCAGATTGATAAGATCTTAAGGGAAAAGGATGAGGCTTTTACGAAAAGCTTAGAGAGTACCAGATCAGGAGTGGAAGAAGTATAGTGTTATGCAGTATTCAGGAATCGTTTTTTACGGTTCCTGTTTTTTGGTTCCGGCATAAGATATAGAAAGAACTTTTTGGGGGAAATGCCATGCTTACGATGCCAAAGTATGAGGGAATCGGAAATGATTATCTGATCTTAGATCCGGGGAAAAATGAGCTGAAACTGGAAGAAAGCCAGATCCGGATGCTTTGTCGGAGAAATTTCGGCGTGGGTGCGGATGGCATTTTGTACGGTCCGCTGTATGCTAATCAAAAGATTTTTTTCCGCATTTTTAATCCGGATGGCAGTGAGGCGGAGCGCAGTGGAAACGGAGCCTGCATTTTTGCGGCGTATCTGCGGAATATGGGTTATGTTCATGGGAAAAAAGTGCTTTTGTACAGTAAGGCAGGAGAAAACGAGGTGGAATATCTAAAAGAAGATTGCATGCGTGTAAAAATGGGGAAGCCTGTGTTTGCCTGCGAAAAGATTCCGGTCACAAGCATGGAAACTGAGATCATCAATCTGCCGCTGTTGTTTCACGGAGCGCTTTACAATGCAACCTGTGTTTCCGTTGGAAACCCGAATTGTGTGATCATGATGGAGGATGTATCCGGTGTCAAGGCAAGAGAGCTTGGCCCTTACGTGGAGCATGCGGCACGTTTTCCGAACCGCATGAATCTGCAGTTATGCCGTGTTATTGACCGTACACATATCCGTATTGAGATTTACGAGCGCGGAACCGGTTACATCCTTGCATCCGGGACGGGAGCCTGTGCAGCAGCGGCGGCATCATACCGGATGGGGCTGACGGAACCGGTTGTTAATGTGGAGATGCCGGGCGGAACACTTCAGGTAGAAACAAAAGAGGATCTTACGATGTATCTGACAGGGAGTGCGAAAGAAGTCGGGACATTTTTTGTGGCAGAACATTTCTTTGCCTGAATTTCAAGTTGCAACCGTTTTTGTTTCGTATTATAATAATCGTTAAATGACATCGTTTCAGTACGGAGAGGATAAGAATATGAAAAAAATTTTGGATATGATCACAGACGAAGTAAAGACAGCCTTTACAGCCTGTGGATATGATGAAAAATATGCAAGGGTTACGTTGTCGAACAGACCGGATCTTTGCGAATATCAGTGTAACGGGGCAATGGCCGCCGTAAAGGAATATAAAAAGGCACCTCTTGTCATTGCGGAAGAGGTTGCAGCAGAATTAAAGGAAAATCCTGTATTTTCCATGGCAGAAGCAGTAAAACCGGGCTTTTTGAATTTGAAACTCTGCGATGCGTTTGTCGCAGAGTATATGAATGGCATGGAAGAGGACGAGCATCTCGGCTGTGAAAAAGCAAAGGAACCGAAGACGATCATCATCGATTACGGCGGACCGAATGTTGCGAAACCGCTGCATGTGGGACATCTCCGTTCTGCAGTCATCGGTGAGAGCATCAAGCGCATTGGAAAGTTTATGGGACATAAAATAATCGGCGACGTGCATCTCGGTGACTGGGGATTGCAGATGGGACTTATCATTACCGAATTAAAGCTGCGCAGACCTGAGCTTGTCTATTTTGATGAGGGTTTTCATGGAGAATATCCGACAGAGCCGCCTTTTACCATTACGGAACTTGAGGAGATTTATCCGACCGCAAGTAAAAAGTCAAAAGAGGATGCTTCTTATAAAGAAGCTGCGATGCAGGCGACTTATGAATTGCAGCATGGCAGAAAAGGATATCAGGCACTGCTTTCCCATATTTTAAATGTATCGGTCACAGACTTAAAGCGCAATTATGAGAACTTAAATGTGTCTTTTGAACTTTGGAAAGGGGAATCGGATGCGCAGCCGTATATTCCGGATATGGTCAAAAAGATGAAGGATGACGGCTTTGCATACATCAGTGACGGTGCGCTTGTCGTGGATGTCAAGGAGGAAAGTGATACGAAGGAAATACCGCCATGCATGATCTTAAAATCCGATGGTGCGTCTCTTTACAACACAACAGACCTTGCCACGATCGTATGGCGTATGAAGGACTATAATCCGGATATGCTGATCTATGTGGTAGATAAACGTCAGGAACTTTATTTTACGCAGGTATTCCGCTGTGCAAGAAAGACCGGACTTGTGGAACCGGATACTGCATTAAAATTTCTTGGCTTTGGTACGATGAACGGAAAGGACGGCAAACCGTTCAAGACCAGAGAGGGCGGGGTGATGCGGCTGGAAAACCTGCTGTCTGAGATTAATGAAGAAATGTACAAAAAGATCCGTGATAATCAGAACATGACGGATGAGGAAGCAGAGAAAACTGCAAAAGTAGTTGCATTGTCGGCAGTAAAATACGGAGATCTTTCCAATCAGGCATCCAAGGACTATATTTTTGACATTGATCGTTTCACGTCCTTTGAAGGAAACACGGGACCTTATATCCTTTATACGATCGTTCGTATCAAATCAATCTTAAATAAATACAAAGAAGCCGGAAAGAGCGCGGATGGTGTAAAGATTCAGCCGCCGCATTCCGAGGATGAGAAAGCACTGATGCTTGAGATCAGCAGATTTAATGCGATGATGGAGAATGCGTTTGAGGAGACTGCACCGCATAAGGTGTGTGCTTATATCTATGATGTGGCAAATGCCTTCAATCATTTTTATCACAACACCAAGATCATGGCGGAAGAGGATGAAAAGCTTCAGGCATCCTATGTCAGACTTTTAGAGCTGACCAAAAGAGTGCTTGAGACGTGTATAGACGTGCTCGGTTTTTCAGCACCGGATAAAATGTAAAAAGATAATGACCAATATTCTGACCTTAAGATGCGTCTGCGGGAAAGGTATCTGGCTGTGAGATAGCACAAACAGGATATCTATGCCCTTTTTGGGACACAGATATCCTGTTTTTTGAATTGAAAAGATGTACTAAGTGGGATGGAATACTTAGGAGGAAAAGATATGCAGGCAACGTTAAATCAGACACCAACGGCGAACCGGATACATATTGGTTTTTTTGGGAAAATGAACAGTGGAAAATCATCGCTCATTAATGCATTGGCGAATCAGGAGATCTCCATTGTATCAAAGGTTGGCGGAACGACAACAGATCCGGTGAAAAAGTCTATGGAGATTCATGGGATCGGACCGTGTGTGCTTGTCGATACCGCAGGCTTTGATGATATCGGAGAACTTGGAGAAAAGCGTGTGGAGCTGACGAAAAAGGCGGCGGAAAAGACCGATATTGCGGTGATCTTGTTTGATGATTTCGATATGGAAAAGGAAATCGGCTGGTATGAACTGTTTGTAAGATCACAGACGCCGGTTGTCGCGGTCATCAATAAGACAGATATTTTAGAACACGTTTTGCAGTTAAAGAAAGCGGTGGAGGAGCGGCTGGACTGTCCGGTGCTCTGCGTTAGTGCGTTAAAGCGGGAGGGAATTGAAGAATTAAAGAACCGGCTGGTCGAGGTACTGCCGTCTGCATCGGAAAAACGTTTTATTACAGGAAATCTGGTTTCCGAAGGAGATACGGTGCTGCTCATTATGCCGCAGGATATTCAGGCACCGGAGGGCAGACTGATCCTGCCGCAGGTACAGACGATCCGGGAACTTTTAGATAAAAAATGTCTGGTCATGAGTGTGACTACGGATAAGATGGAACAGGCACTGGCGGCAATGGCAGCACCGCCGAAGCTTATCATTACCGATTCTCAGGTTTACAAAACCGTTTATGAAAAAAAGCCGGCAGAGAGCAGAATTACGTCTTTTTCTACGCTTTTTGCGGCATATAAGGGTGATATCCGCTACTATATGGAGAGTGCAAAAACGATCGAAACGCTGACGGAGGATTCCAAAGTGCTGATTGCGGAATGCTGTACGCATGCGCCGCTCAAAGAAGATATTGGAAGGGAAAAATTGCCGCGTTTGCTGCGAAAAAGGGTTGGAGCGGGGCTTGAAATCGATATTGTGAGCGGTTCGGATTTCCCGGAAGACCTTTCGGCATATAATCTCGTGATCCAGTGTGGTGCCTGCATGTTCAACCGTAAATATGTGATGTCGCGGATCATACAGGCAAAGCAGCAGCAGATACCGATGTCCAATTACGGTATTGTTATTGCTTATCTGAATGGCATATTGGACAAAGTAACGATACCGGAGGAATAATTTTATGGAGACAAGGATTGCAATTATTGCCATTGTAGTGGAAAATCCGGAACATGTGGAAGAACTGAACCGGATCTTGCATAAGTATAGTGCGTATATTATTGGACGGATGGGAATACCCTACCAGAAGCGGAACATATCACTGATCAGCGTGGCGATTGATGCGCCTGCGGATGTGATAAGTTCGCTTTCCGGAAAGATTGGAATGTTAAAAGGGATCAGTGCAAAGACAGTATATTCAAAATTGTCGGAGTAGGAAAAGGAAAGAAAGATGCAGACAGTACGCGATTTGATCGATAAATTAAATAAAGAACACATGCTAAAAAAAGAGGAATGGATCTTCTTATTAGAGCACCGGACAAAAGAAGATGCCGAATATCTCTTCTCGCGTGCGAGAGAAGAGCAGAAAAAATATTTCGGAAATCATGTCTATACGAGAGGATTGATCGAATTTACCAATATCTGCCGCAATGACTGCTATTACTGCGGGATACGGAAAAGCAATCCGAATGCGGAGCGCTACCGGCTTTCCACAGAGCAGATCTTATCCTGTGCAGAGAACGGATATGAGCTTGGATTCCGTACCTTTGTATTACAGGGCGGGGAAGATCTGGCATATCAGGATTCTGATATTGAACAGCTTGTGCGTACTTTAAAGGAAGCGTATCCCGACTGTGCGGTCACTTTATCGATCGGTGAAAAAAGCTATGAGAGTTATAAAAAGTATTTTGACGCAGGAGCGGATCGTTATCTATTGCGTCATGAAACTGCGGATGAGAAACATTATGGAATGCTGCACCCGGCGGAGCTTTCTTTAAAACATAGAAAACAGTGTCTTTATGATCTAAAGGAGATTGGCTATCAGGTGGGCTGTGGGTTTATGGTGGGTTCACCGGGACAGACTTATGCAGCGATTGCTGAGGATATGCAGTTTATCACAGAGCTTCAGCCGCAGATGGTCGGTATCGGTCCGTTTATCCCGCACCACGATACACCGTTTCGGGAGGAAGCACCGGGAACATTGGAGCTCACGCTCTATTTGCTCGGTTTGCTCAGACTTTTGATCCCGAATCTGCTCCTTCCGGCAACAACAGCACTGGGAACCATAGCGCCGACCGGCAGGGAGCAGGGAATCCTTGCCGGGGCGAATGTGGTAATGCCGAACCTTTCTCCGGTCGGTGTGCGTAAAAAATACGAACTTTATGATAATAAGATCTGCACCGGGGACGAAGCGGCAGAGTGCCGTATGTGCTTAAACCGCAGAATGGAAAGTATCGGTTATGAGTTGGTGGTAGACCGAGGCGATTTTAAACCGGCGATTCGTATTTAATATCCCAGTTCCTCACCGACCAGAATGACCTTGATGCGTCCCGGAGTCTGACTTCTTCTGGTGATCACGGTCTGAGCGCAGATGCAGTCCGGACCGAGACAGTCCAGACAGACACCGGTCTGGGAACAAGGAGTATTGCGGTTTAGCCGGTTGCAGTTTGGAGGAGCGGCTTTGGCGTGGACACGGCGGACAGCGTCAGCTTCATCCGTGACGACTTTGTTCATTCCGGCAAGGATAATGACATGCTCCGGGCCATAGATGAGTGCGGCAAGACGGTTGCCGTTTCCATCGATATTGACAAGCTTGCCGTCTGCGGTAATGGCATTGCTGCTCATGAAATAGAAATCTGCGGAGAGTGCTTTATGGTAAATGTTTTTTACTTCTTCCGGTGTTTTGGCAAGACTGCGGTCTAAAAGGGTGATGGAGTCATTTTTCTTTAAGGCATCCATCATGCCGCATTCCTCTAATGTCATGGAGCCGCCGAAAGAAACAGTGGCACCGTCTGTCAGGTAGCTTTCGGCTTTTTCTACAGCTTCTTTGCTGGTTGGGCAGTAGCAGGCATCGATCTGGCGTTTTGCCATATTTTTAATGATGGTATCTGCTAAATTTTCATAATATGTATCCATTGGTTTCATGGAAAATACCTCCTGTATCTGATTTATTTTTTCATTATAACATATCATGGCTGTTTCGTATAAAACGCTTTATAAAAATTTAATGAAGTTAAGAGGTTTTTTGCTTTTCGGAAACTTGACAGAAATGGCAGTTGGGCTTATGATTTCATGTGATGAATAAAAAGGGCGGGGGAAGTGTACCCTTTCGTTAATGGATAGAAACGGGGAAGAACCGTAGAAAAAGGAGATTGATAAATATGACAAAGATTGACATTATTTCCGGATTCCTTGGAGCCGGAAAGACCACTTTTATTAAAAAGATGATAGACGAAGTCTTTCAGGGACAGAAGATCGTTCTGATCGAAAATGAGTTTGGTGAGGTCGGGATCGATGGTGGATTCTTAAAGGATTCCGGCATTCAGATCAGTGAGATGAATTCCGGCTGCATCTGCTGTTCACTGGTAGGTGATTTTGGAAAGAACTTAAATGAAGTCATTACAAAATATCATCCGGATCGTATTCTGATCGAGCCGTCCGGCGTAGGAAAGCTTTCCGATGTTATGAAGTCCGTCATTGATATTGAAAAAGAGCAGGATGTGAAATTGAATGCGCTTGTGACAGTAGTCAACTCCTTAAAGGCATCTAAGCAGATGAAGGCGTTTGGTGAGTTTTTCAATAACCAGATTGAGTTCGCAACGACTGTTATTTTGAGCAGAACACAGAATGCGACACCGGAACAGCTTGAGTTTTGCGTAAAGCAGATTCAGAATTTGAATCCGAAGGCGGCTGTGATCACAACGGACTGGGATAAGATTTCCGGAGAACAGATTTTAAAGGCAATGGAAGGACAGGATACCCTGGAAATGGAACTTCTTGCTGAGGAGCGTCATGCTAAGGAAGCAGAAGAACATGAGCATGAACACCATCACCACGATCATGAGGAGCATGAACATCACCACGACCATGATTATGGAGAGAGCTGCACCTGCGGCTGCCA
>CAYMCM010000088.1:0-7904 GCA_964388945.1 uncultured Roseburia sp. | reverse complement strand
TTACTAAATTTTTAATCTCTTGTCTACTTTCTTTTACAATTATCTTCTTTCCTGTAACAAATGAAACGACCGTATCCGGCGTTTCTTCTACCGATTCGATCAATTCCGCATTTATCAGGGTTTTTATTCCATTCAGCTTTGTAACTTCTATCATAACATCACCCGTTATTCTTATAGATTATACCATATTTTGGGGAATCCTGTCATAACAGATTCCCCAAAATACAATTTAAATCACTTTATCATTAACGTTTCAGGTTTACAAGCTCTTCTAACAAGGTATCTGATGTGGTAATGATTCTTGAGTTTGCCTGGAAACCTCTCTGTGTCGTGATCATGTCTGTAAATTCTGTTGAAAGGTCAACGTTTGACATTTCAAGCTGACCAGATGTCATCTTACTTCCATCCGCAGTAATCTCTGTTCCGATTCCATCGAAGTCACCAGAGTTCAGCGTCGTTGTATAGCAGTTCTCACCGACTTTTTCAAGACCGGATGCGTTCGCAAACTGTGCACTGGCAATCTGGCAGAGAAGTTCTGTATTACCATTGTCATAAGTACCCCAGATCTTTCCGGATGTATCTACAGAAAGTCCGGTCAGTGCACCTAGTTTCTTTCCTTTTCCAGTCGTATCCATACTGGAAGTACCCGGTTTTGCGCTGATTGTAGACTGCTTGTTGTTATTGTCCATCTTACAGGAGCCAAAATCTACATTGATATCTGAGAACTGATCATTCCATGTTCCCGCAAGATTCATGGTTACTGCGCTGGTACCTGCCGCATTCACAAAATCAAAAGTACCATCCTCCGGTTTGAATTTGAGCTGCGTTGACGCAAATACACTCTCTTTCGTGCCTGCGATCTTTCCAGTTGCAAAACAGGATTCGTTGTTCTGATCAATGATATCTGTAAGACTCACGGTATAATCCCCCTGTTCCTGAGAACCGGTAGAGGTCGGAACAATATTGAATTTTGCGGTATAGCTATAACCCAGTTTGTCGGTAAAATTCAGTGTCATTACCAGTCCGCCATTCGTCAGATCTGCCGTGTTCTTATCCAGAATACCTGCCACATAAGCATTGGTAGTTGCTTCTGGTGCAGATGTCATGTTATCTGCCGACATTACCTTAAGTGCAGAAACCGTATCCTTCTTGATTGTCTTTTCTCCGGTCTGCGGGTCTGTCTGTACCTGCCATCCCATAACAGTATAACCTGTAGATGTCATACAAAGATTTCCTGATCCATCTACATAAAAAGATCCTGCTCTTGTAAACAAATTTTCTGATCCGTTGTTTACAATAAAAAAGTTAGTTGAGTTCGCATCTGTCAGACGGATATCAAATGCGTTTCCGGTTGTCTGTGCAGCACCGGAAGATGTAATGCTCACATTGGTCGCACCGGTCGTAACACCCAGACCGATCTGCTTTGCATTGATACCGCCGGTTCCGGTTGCTTCGTTTGCTCCGGAAGCGGAAGAAATTGTCTGATACATAATTTCACTGAACGTAACTGCAGATGATTTAAACGCAACGGTATTTACGTTCGCGATATTATTACCTATAACGTCCATTTTTGTCTGATGTGTCTTAAGACCAGACACAGCAGAGTACATTGATCTCATCATAATGAAATGACCTCCTTCATCTTTTTTGCTGCAATTTGTCTTCTCTGTCATTCAAAGACATAAGCCTCCGTAAGGTCCGGCTATGCGATTACAGCACCATCAATATTTGTAAAAACATTTTGTTCGGTCTCACCCTGATCCATTGCCGTAACAACCGTCTTATTCGGTACATTTACGATAAACGCAAGGGTGTCAACCATTACCAAAGATTCCTGAATTCCTTTTTCACTTGCTTTCTGAACACCGGCTTCCAGACGTTCGCTTTGATTTCTGGAAAGATTAATATTTCTATCTTCCAGTCTCATTGCTGCATGCTTGGAAAATTTCAGTTCAAAAGCTCCGGATACATCCTGTTTCCGTTTTAAAATTTCCTCAAAAGAAACATCTGACGTCCCCTTTGCGGCTGAACTGCTGTTCGCACTTAAATACCTGTCTGTAACCTGCTGAATGGAAGTGAACTGATTATCAATCTTGTTCATATGCTTCTCTCCTTATCAGCTTTATGTACTATGCGTTGTTCTTAATCTCCTTGATTCTTGCCTCTGCGGCCTCCAATTTCTTTACATCATCCGAACTTACATAGCCCTTCTGGGTACTTGTCATGCTGTCATAAAGTTTTCTCGCTTCCGTAACCGCAGCTTCATCCGTAAGTGCCAGATCTTCTGTTTCCGGAAGTTCACTGATCATTTGGCTGAACTGTGAAACGACCACAACTGCCTCCTGATATTCTTTTGTTGTTACCGTATCAAGATCGTCGAGTGAATACAGACCGCCGTTTACTGACAGATAAGTCTTGCCATTTTCATAGGTCACATAATCTACATATCCTGCAACAATGTTTGTGTTTCCGGTTGCCTTTGAGGTAACATTCAAAAGAACATATTTACCGATCAGGTTATTCCCCTGCATATTTTCAACGGTACCCTGCATTTCTTCGATATCCTGCACCTGGGTGAATGTTGCAAGCTGTGCGATATAATCGGTATTGGACTGCGGTTCAAGCGGATCCTGATACTGCATCTCTGCCACAAGAAGCTCTAAGAAATCCTGCTGTCCCAATGTATTTCCGTTTTTCTTTGATGTTGTGGTGGATTCTGATGTTGCGGACGCTGTCGTATCGACCAGTTGTCCGTCTTTTACTGTCTGCACATATGCCATATCTTTTTCTCCTTTCTTATTTTTTACGCTGTTACATCCATCTGATTGCCATTTTCCTGCATGATTTTTGCTGTAAGGCTTTCTTCTTCTGTCAGGATTCCGTCCAAACTGTCAAGATCTGCCAGATTTATATTTCTTCTGGTTCCCACACTGCGCTGCTGTTCTTCCTGCTCAGCTCTTTTTTGCTCTCTGCCCGCATTCTGTTCAAGGTTCTGCTCAAATTCATGATTTTCAATCGTAACCTCTACCGCATCTACCTTGATTCCCTGCTGGTTCAGATTTGCTTTTAAATCCGCCACCTGTGCCTGAAGAGCTTCCCTGACATTTTCATTGGTTGCCGAAATCTGAGCGGTGATCGTTCCTGCTTTCTCTGTTACATGAATATAGATTTTTCCGAGATTCTCCGGATTTAACTGCATTTCAAGGACATTGCTGTCACCCGCAGTCATAATCCTCGCATATGTCGAAATCTGTTCCATGATATCCTGAACATCTACATAAGTCTGTACCGGGGTCTGCGCAGTTGTCTCAAATGATTCTGCCTGAACCGGCTGCTGCACACGCTGCTCTACTGCATTGTTGTGTCCCTGTATGTATTTCTCCACAGTGCCTTTTCCCGATTTTTCTGCAAAATTCTGATCCGGCTTCGCATTCTCACCGTCATCTTCTGCCGACTGTTCTTCTGCTGTCTTCACATCTACATTTTCTGCCGGCTGCTCCGGTTCTTCCGGCTGTATTGCCTCGTCCTGTACTGTCACTGCTTCTGCCGCTGTCTTTCCTGCAACTGTCATTCGGTCTGTAACCACTTTTGTCATGCTGCTCACATCGGTATTCACTTCCGCCGCATCACTGTTTTTCCCGGTAACCGGCACTGTCTGCGACATTTCAGTTTCTTCCTGCATCTGTTCTGCGCTTTGTGCCAGAATCTCGTCACACGCTGCCAAAAATTCTTCTTTGCTCATTCCAAGTTCGTCCAGTAACACATTGCTGATCTCTTCCACACTTCCCAGGATCTCCTGAAAACCATCTGTCATCAGAAGCTGCATTGGTTCCTCACACCCGGTAAGTTCTGTTACCAGAGCCGCCAGATTTTTCGGTTCCATCAGATCTGCAAACT
Source organism: uncultured Roseburia sp. (assembly GCA_964388945.1). Lineage (GTDB taxonomy): Bacteria > Bacillota > Clostridia > Lachnospirales > Lachnospiraceae > Roseburia_D. The sequence goes on along the minus strand of CAYMCM010000088.1, from coordinate 4,007 downwards.
GCAGTCCAAGCACTGTCATTGCATCTGCGATCTGCTCATCTGTAACCTCAAGTTCTTCCTTAAGTACATTTTTTACATCTTCTGCAAATTCTCCAAGTCCGTCTTTCACTGCGGAAAGTTTTTCGTCAGAGATCTTTCGGCCGCATGCATTTTTGATCGATGCTCCGGCTTTATACTGATACTGGTCATATGTCGCCGCTCCTGCTGTTGCAGCATTTGCATCTGTCTGACAGTTTTTGGCTGTATTCTGTCCAAACGAACTTGCGTTCAGGAATGTAGAAAATTCACTCTGGACTTTCGCATTTTTATCTGTCTGGAACATTGCCGCTGTACTGTCCTTACAAAAAAGTGCCGCAATATTGGATATTTCTGATGCCATGCCTTTTCCTCCTTTCTTTGGTATTTTCCCGAAAAAAATTTTTCGGTATCTATTCTGCAGGCTCCATGAGTTCCGTCACCTTTGCGGCTGTTTCGGAATCCATTTTACCGAGAATATTCGCTGCGGACTGTCTGTCCATCTGATTTAAGATTTTTGCGACAAGCTCAAGATTATCGGTCATAGTGTCAAAGATTGCTGCCGCTTCTTTCGGTTTCATCTGGGAATAGGTACTCACATAATCACTAAGTTCCTGATCTGTCTGTTCCTGCTCCACTACTTCTTTATACAATTCCACTGCATTTGCAGGGTCGATACTTTCGTAATATTTCTGATATTCACTGATGTCAGGTGCTTTGTCATTGAACACCACTTCTTCATAAAACTGCGCCTTTTCATTTTCGAAATCAGCCTCATTCTGCTCGTACTGCTGAAGTTTTGCCACCTCTGACTCAAGCTGTGCGACATATGCACTGTTTTCTGAATTTCCTTCTTGTGCTGTCTGGAGCTCTAATTCCAGTTCTTTTATGTATGCGACCGCCTCGTCCAGCGTCTGATATGGATATTCGGTGTCTTCGGTTCCGAGTTCTCCGTCATCTGCCGGCGGCAGGATCTTATTTACATAAGGAACATCCTTTAACACCGGAGTAAGTACCGTAGAACCAAATCCGCCCACATCCATCTTTACTAACAAAGCCAGAATCGCAAGCCATATAATAATGATAATCAGTGTAACAAACACCAGTGCCACTTTACTGCCGCCACTCTCTTCTGTCTCATCATCCAGTTCCTGCTGCTTTGCCAATTTCTTCTCTTCTTTTTTACGCTGTCTTTCTGCTTTCTTTTCCGCTCTTCGTTCTGCCTTCGCATCCAGAACTTCTTCTTTTTCTTCCGCCATTTTTTCACCACCTGTAATTATTCTTCTGCCTTATGATATGTATAGCTTACTAACTCATCCACTGACTTATTTTCTTCATATGCCAATTCCTGTTTGAATGCTTCAAAAGCATGTTCCCTCAATTTTTCATGCGTTTTACGGTCAATCATGACTTCTTTTAACCGTTGTCTTGCCTGCTCCAAGTTAGCTTCAGCGGCATGCACCTGCATCATCTGGGAACGGATCAGCGACTTCATCGTATCGATCGCACGCTTTGTCATTTTTATCTTTACAAGATCAATCGTTCCGCTCATAAGTTCTGTCAGTTCATTTTCATAATCCGACCGCTGTAACAGAAGTTTTCTCAGTTTCTTCTTCTCTTCCTCCAGCTTTGCATTTGCCAGCCCGTAATTGATCTTTTCCTGCTCTTCCAGTTTTCTCTTTACATCGAGAATATTCTGCATCCGGTATCTGAATTTTGCCATCCGTTGTCACCTGCTTATTATTCAAACAAAGCTGCCAGCATCTCTTCTACTTCTTCAAAATTAAACTTTTCCATTGTGTCCTGAACCAGGAATTCATTTACTGCGTCAATCTTATCAATCGCATAGTCGATATTTTTATTCGACCCCCGCTTATACGCGCCGATATTGATAAGATCTTCCGCCTCCTGATATGTCGCCAACACAGTTTTTAATTTTCCGGCATACGCTTTATGCTCCTTACCGACGATTGCGCTCATAACACGGGAAATACTCTGTAACACATCAATCGCCGGGTAATGGTTCTTATGTCCCAGCTTTCGATCCAGCATAATATGTCCATCCAGAATACTTCGTGCCGTATCGGTGATCGGCTCATTAAAATCATCACCATCTACCAATACGGTATATAGTCCGGTAATTGAACCTTTCTCCGATGTTCCCGCTCTCTCTAAGAGCTTTGGCATCTCCGCATAAACACTCGGCGGATACCCGCGCGTAACCGGTGGTTCACCAGACGCTAATCCTATCTCACGCTGTGCCATGGAAAAACGTGTCAGGGAATCCATCATAAGAAGTACATCTTTCCCCTGATCTCTGAAATACTCCGCGATTGCCGTTGCCGTTTTTGCCGCTTTATTTCGAATAAGCGCCGGCTTGTCCGAGGTAGCTACCACAACAACTGAACGCCGCATACCTTCTTCTCCGAGATCCCTCTCAATAAATTCACGCACCTCTCTGCCACGCTCTCCGATCAGTGCGATCACATTGATATCTGCCTTCGTATTACGCGCAAACATTCCAAGCAGGGTACTCTTTCCAACACCGGAACCTGCAAATATACCGATACGCTGTCCTTTTCCAACTGTGATCAGTCCGTCTACCGCCTTTACGCCAAGCGGAAGTACCTCACTGATGATCTTCCTCTTCATCGGATCCGGCGGCGCCGCCTCGATCGGATACTCTGATCTCAATTCCAGTGTCTCAATATCAGTCGGCCTGCCAATGCCATCCAGGGTATGTCCTAATATATTATCATCTACAGATACAGATAATGGATGTCCCGTATTTTCTACGATACATCCAACTCCTAATCCTTCCATACTGTCAAATGGCATCAGGAGCAGTCTTTTTTCACGAAAGCCAACCACTTCCGCCATGACATATTGATTTTCTTCTCTGTTGATAAAAATGCGGCACAAATCGTTCAGTTTGGCATCCGGACCAACAGATTCTACGGTAAGTCCGACAATCTTAACAACCTTCCCCAAACGGTCAAAAAATGTATGTTCTTTTAATTCTTCATATTTTGTCAAATTATATGCCACTTTTTCACCCTCATAAGCTCAAAGTTCTTATTTCTTTTATCAGATTTTTCATCTGTACACCAACCCCGCAGTCAAACACGCCTGCTTCTGTCTCGATCATACACTGATCCTCGGCAAGTGCCGCATCTTCAATCAGATCGATCCGCAGATCTCCGCCCACGCGCTGCTGCAACTGGGTTTTATGTTCACTGACATAAGTATAACTGCCTTCTCCCAGGTGAACCCGGAATTCCCGGCAGCCGTCTGCATTCTGCATCGCATTCTGAACCAGATAGAGTAGCACACTTTTTTGATCCGCAAACTGAATCTGAAACACTTTCTCTACCACATCTGTGATCACATCTACTAATTGCGGCTCAAGTTCTGCGCATTTTTCCTCATACTCTTTTCTCAGATCATCCTGCAGTTCACGGAGACGTTCCTGTTCCGCCTGTATCTCCTGCATGGCCTGCTCCTGTCCTATCCGGTAACCATCCTGTCTGCCTTCTTCCAATGCCCGCTCACGCATATGCTCTGCCTGCATCTTGGCATCTTCCAAAATCTGCTCCGCTTCCGTCCGGGCTGTCTCTAAAAGATTCTGCGCTTCTTCTTCCTCTGTCACCGTTTCTTCCAGCTCAAGTTCTGCTGTTTCCTCCGGATCTTCCAACACCTCAACACTTTCCGCTGCAAGCCCTTCTACAAACGCTCCGTCTGCCAATGCTTCCTCACGCTTCATGCGAATATAATCTTCCATCCGCTCTGTTGCTTTTTCATTCGAATCAATAATTCGTTTTTCAGCATTATTGTTGATAACAAAACGGCTCTTATAAAGATTAGACAATTATCTCGTCACCTCCGCCTCTGGAAATAACAATCTCCGCTGAATCCTCAAGTTTGCGGATGATACTTACAATCTTCTGCTGCGCTTCTTCTACATCCTTCATTCGTACAGGACCCATGTATTC
>CAYMCM010000087.1:0-8035 GCA_964388945.1 uncultured Roseburia sp. | reverse complement strand
ATCGAAAATACCAGTTCAAAATTGAATTAGGTGGAATTTACTTTTTCATTTGACCACTAAATTGTAAACGTAAATCATAATATCTATTTTTCTTTTATTATCAACATTTCCAAAAATCTATGATATGGCAACCAAATTAACTAAAAAAATGTATCATATATTACTCATCCTAATCTTTTTTACAAAATATTGCATGTTCATATTCATAATCATGTATCATTGCGAACTACCTCCATAATGATGGTAGCACATTTACTTTTCTTTTTCTATATCAGTTAGTAAATCCCCCCACTTTTTCAGATAGGGCTATACATGCATCAAAGCCACCCAAATAGGGGTGTACAGTGCATCAAAGAAACCCAAAATAAGAAAAGACGGGCAGAGACAAATGTCAAAGTCCGTCTTTTTCACAAAATTATTGTTTTTTGTCGACTGTACAATTCGAAGAAACCCAGTAAAATCAATGGGTTTAGCCTTCATCCTGCATATTCGCCAGCTTCTTTGCCTGGTCGGCCGCGATACATGCGTCTATGATCTCCTGAATATCACCGTTCATGATCTTGTCTAACTTATAAAGCGTCAGACCGATTCTGTGATCCGTCACACGTCCCTGCGGGAAATTGTAGGTACGGATCTTTTCGGAACGATCTCCGGTACCGATCTGGCTGCGGCGGTCTGCCGCCTCTGCATCCTGACGTCTCTGCAGTTCCATGTCATAAAGCTTTGCTCTTAAAAGTGCAAATGCCTTTGCTTTGTTCTGGATCTGTGATTTCTCTGTCTGGCTGTAGATCACGATTCCGGTCGGATAATGAGTCAGACGCACTGCGGAATCAGTCGTGTTGACACACTGTCCTCCGTTTCCGGACGCACGCATAACGTCGATACGGATATCTTTATCATCGATCTCCACATCAAATTCCTCTGCTTCCGGCATCACAGCAACACTGATCGTAGATGTATGGATACGTCCGCCGGACTCCGTCTCCGGAATACGCTGTACACGATGTACACCGGACTCATATTTCATAACGGAATACGCACCCTGACCGGTGATCATAAAGTTTACTTTCTTCATGCCTCCGATTCCGATCTCTTCACATTCGAGTGTTTCCACCTTCCAACGCCTGCCTTCCGCATAATGCATATACATACGATAGATCTCCGCCGCAAAAAGAGCCGCCTCGTCGCCGCCTGCGCCGGCGCGGATCTCCACGATAACGTTCTTGTCATCATTCGGGTCCTTCGGTAAAAGAAGGATCTTTAATTTTTCTTCGAGTTCTTCCACTTTTGCGCGGGACTCATTCAATTCTTCCTTGGCAAGTTCGCGCATCTCCTCGTCACTTTCTTCTTTTAGCATGTCAAGTGATTCCTCGACATTCTGCTTGTTCTGCTTATATTCGCGGTAAGTCTCCACTAACGGAGTCAGATCACTCTGTTCTTTCATCAGACGCTTAAAACGATTCGGATCATTTGCAACATCCGGCTCGCTTAATTCATTCATCAATTCCTCATAACGCGCCACGGTATCTTCTAATTTATCAAACATTTTCTTATTTCCTTCCTTTTACAACACGATCATTTCCCGCAAGATCCTTGATGACTTCCACCTGCGTATATCCACACCGCCGCATCATGGAAGAAACTGCCTCTCCCTGGTCATAACCGATTTCCAGATATAAATAGCCTTCCGGATTTAAAAATTCCGGACTTTTTTCTATGATAATACGGTAAAAATAGAGCCCATCTTCTTTTCCATCTAATGCATCCACCGGCTCAAAATCCCGTACTTCCGGCATCAGCCCCGGTATCTCTCCGGTCGGAATGTATGGCGGATTCGAAACGATCAGATCAAACCTGCCTGAAATATTTTCAAACAGATCGCTGCGCTGCCACTCTACTTCCACCTCATTTGCCTTTGCGTTCTCTTTTGCCACAAGGAGAGCCTGCTTTGATATATCACTGCCCATGCATAAAATATCTGCCACGTTTTTTGCCAGACTGATGATGATACACCCGCTTCCGGTACACAGATCCAGTACCTTCATGCCAGGTTTTGCGACACGCAGTGCTTCTTCAACCAGCGTCTCCGTATCCTGTCTTGGGATCAGCACATTGGAATTGACCTTAAATTTCAATCCCATAAACTCCTGCTCTCCGATGATATACTGTAACGGGACATGCTCCGCGCGCTTATGAACCGTGATTTCATATTCACTCTGCTGCTCCGCCGTCAGTTCTTCCTCTTCATGCAGATAATAAAAATTCCGGTCAATCTTACATGCCATCTGAAGCAGATACCATGCGTCTATCTTTGCATCCGCAATATTTTCTTTTTCCAGTACCTTCGTTCCAGTCTCGATTGCTTCGCGATATGTCATACCTGCCCCTTCTCATTTCCTGTATCCGGCAAAATTCCTTCTTCCCTAAGATACGCTTTCCAGTCAAAAATTGCTTCCACGGATGCGATACCGACTTCGATCATCTCATCATCCGGCTCTTTTGTTGTAAGCCCCTGAAGCATAAGCCCCGGCTTACTGATCAAATTCACAAGCACATTGTCGCTTCTTCCGGCAATGCGTATGAACTCATAGGACACTCCTGCAATGACCGGGATCAGCGCCAGTCTAAGCACCAGACGAAAGATTGGGGAATCCACACGGATAAACGCAAAAAAGATAATACTGATGATCATCACAAACAATAGAAAACTCGTTCCACAACGCTTGTGCTGTCTGGAACTCTTACGCACATTTTCCACCGTAAGCTCCATACCATGTTCAATGCAGTTGATACATTTGTGCTCCGCACCGTGATACATAAACACCCGCCTGATATCCTCCATACAGGAGATCAGCAGTATATAACCGATAAAAATCGTAAGCCGGATCACGCCTTCGATCAGTGCGAGCAGCGTCTCTGACGTCACAAACCTTGCAAAGATCCGTGATAAATAATATGGCAAAACCATAAATACTGCGACTGCCACCACAATGGAAACAAAAACTGTGATCCCCATTTCTCTTTTTTCTTTCTTTTCTGCCAAAACGGGATCTTTTTCCTTTTTTTCATTATCCTCTTCCTCGAAAAAAGATGCTGAATAAGTCAGGCTGCGCATCCCAAGTACAAGGGAATCTATAAAATTAAGCACACCGCGGATCACCGGTGCATTTTTCAACGTTTTATTTTTTACCAGTCCGGGATAGTCAAATACCTCGACTGAGATCTCGTGATCTGGTTTTCGGACAGCCACCGCATAACGGTCTTTATTCTTCATCATGACACCTTCCATGACTGCCTGCCCGCCGATTCCTGAATATCGCATGAACCGCTCCTTTTTCATTGCTTGTCTCAAAAAAAGGTTGAGATTTCACAACCTCAACCTTATCTTTCCACAATCTGTTACTTATTTCATGCCGTATTTCTTATTGAACTGCTCAATACGTCCACGTGCCTGGTTTGCTTTCTGCTGTCCTGTATAGAAAGGATGGCATTTGGAGCAAATTTCAACGTGAAGTTCCTGTTTTGTAGAACCTGTAACGAATGTATTTCCACAGTTACATGTAACAGTTGCCTGATAATAATCCGGATGTATTCCTTCTCTCATGATTTTCACCTCTTCATTTTACTTTCCGATAAACAGCTTTATTATTGTAGCACAGGATTTTTTATTATGCAAGTATTTTTATATAATTTTCGTTTTCTTTACCATCTGCACATATTCCCGGTTATTCTTGGTGCGCACAAACATATTTAAAATGCTTTCCACCGCCTCATCTGTACGCATTCCGTTGATCGCCTTGCGCATGATGTATACTGCTTCCTGCTCCTCATGATCCAGCAAAAGATCCTCTCTTCTGGTTCCAGACTTTGTGATATCGATCGCCGGAAATACACGTTTTTCCGAAAGTTTGCGGTCTAACACAAGTTCCATATTACCGGTTCCCTTAAATTCCTCGTACACCACATCATCCATCTTGCTTCCGGTATCTACAAGCGCCGTTGCAAGGATCGTCAGGCTTCCACCCTCACGCATATTTCTTGCCGCTCCGAAGAAACGCTTCGGCATATGAAGTGCCGCCGGATCCAGACCACCAGAAAGTGTACGTCCGCTTGGTGGAACTGTAAGGTTATAGGCTCTTGCAAGACGCGTGATGCTGTCAAGCAGGATCATAACATCCTTCTTATGCTCCACAAGACGCTTGGCGCGCTCAATGACCATCTCTGAAACACGTTTGTGATGCTCCGGCAGTTCATCAAATGTGGAATAAATGACCTCCACATTTTTTCCCTCGATTGCCTCCTTAATGTCCGTCACTTCCTCCGGTCGTTCATCGATCAGCAGTATGATCACATGCATGTTTGGATTATTTCGCACGATCGACTTTGCAACTTCCTTTAAAAGAGTTGTCTTTCCGGCTTTCGGCGGAGATACGATCATTCCACGCTGTCCTTTTCCGATCGGGGACACCAGATCCGTGATACGCATCGCAACACTGCCTCCCGGTGTTTCCAGACGCAGACGCTCATTCGGGAATACCGGTGTTAAGTCTTCAAAATTTTTCCGGCGCATCGCCTCTGACGGATGCAGATCATTGATCGTCGTGATATAAAGCAGTGCGCTGAACTTTTCTCCCTGTGTCTTGATCCTTGTATTTCCTGTGATGATGTCTCCGGTCTTTAAATTAAATTTCCGGATCTGTGACGGAGAGACATAGACGTCATTTTCCCCCGGAAGATAATTTTCACATCGGATAAAGCCGTAGCCGTCCGGCATAACCTCCAAAATCCCATGCGCCTTTACGCCGCTGTCAAGTTCCCTGGTGTCATCCCGTCCGCTTTCTTCTCTTCTTCTTTCCCCTGCCTCCGGTTTTTCTTCTTTTTCTTTCTGCGCTTCCAGTCTTTCATCCTCAGCCAGCATGAGTTCCACCAACTCCGCCTTCTTTAATCCGGATAAATTTTTCAGACCTCTTGACTTCGCGAGATCACGCAAAACAACAGCCGACAGGCTTTCATATTTTTCTCTCATTCTCTATCTCCTTTTTAGTTTCTTGGTATATATGGATTCAAAAAAGATGTTCTCTAAGATTTGATAGTTTTCATTATACAACTTTCCCATCCAAATAGAAAGCCTTATTTTTCTTGATTTGTTATTTTCTTAATGTTATGATAATTTTATTGCAGAAAAAACTGCTTATTTAAATAAGAAGATTTATTTTATATAAAGGAGCCAGATACTATGGATAACAAAGAAAAAGCTTTGGAAATGCACAAACAATGGAATGGAAAATTAGAAACCGTATCCAAGACACCGGTAAAGACCAGAGAAGATCTTGCGATTGCCTATACTCCGGGTGTGGCGGAGCCATGTAAAGTGATCGCAGAAAATCCTTCTGCCGCATACACCTACACCATGAAAGCCAACACTGTTGCTGTCGTATCTGATGGAAGTGCCGTTTTGGGACTCGGAAACATCGGACCTTACGCCGCAATGCCTGTCATGGAAGGAAAATGTGTGCTCTTTAAGGAATTTGGTGATGTCAATGCTGTTCCGATCTGCCTGGATACTCAGGACACCGAAGAGATCATTGCCACAGTAAAAAACCTTGCTCCTGCATTCGGAGGTATCAACTTAGAAGACATCTCCGCTCCGCGCTGCTTTGAGATCGAGACAAGATTAAATGAAATGCTCGACATCCCTGTATTTCATGATGACCAGCATGGTACTGCCATCGTTGTCCTTGCCGGTATCATCAATGGTCTGCGCGTAACCGGAAAGAAAAAAGAAGAATGCAAAGTTGTCGTAAACGGTGCAGGTTCCGCAGGTATCGCGATCACAAAACTGCTTCTGACCTATGGCTTTAAAGATGTGACCATGTGTGACCGTCATGGTATCATCGGACCGGACTATCCGGACTTAAACTGGATGCAGAAAGAAATGACCAAAATCACCAACCTGTCCCACAAGACCGGTACGCTCGCTGACGCCTTAAAAGGCGCTGATATTTTCGTTGGTGTATCTGCTCCGAACATCGTATCCGCAGAAATGGTATCTTCCATGAATTCAGATTCTATCCTCTTTGCTATGGCAAATCCTGTTCCTGAGATTATGCCTGATGTTGCAAGAGCCGCCGGAGCACGTGTAGTCGGAACCGGACGCAGTGATTTTCCGAACCAGGTCAACAATGTTGTTGCTTTCCCTGGTATTTTCCGCGGAGCACTGGAAGGACATGCAAAACAGATCACCGAGGAAATGAAATTAGCCGCTGCCGAAGCAATCGCAGGTCTTGTCTCCGACGAAGAATTAAATGATGAATTTATCATGCCGGAAGCATTTGATCCTCGGGTAGCTGATGTCGTAAGTCAGGCAGTCAAATCTCATATCCGAAACTAACATGGCAGCAAACCTTCCTGATTTCTGGAACGGCAGACGGTATTATTCACTGGATGCCTATTTAAAATATACTTACGGAGAAAAAATGTACAAGCTCTCCCTAAACGGCGGCATGACCTGCCCGAACCGTGACGGGACTTTAGATACGCGCGGTTGTATTTTCTGCAGTGCGGGAGGCAGCGGTGATTTTGCCGCTTCCGCCTCCCTTGACATCCCATCGCAGCTCGCAGAGGCAAAGTCACGGATCTGTAAAAAAGTCTCCTGTACGCACTACATTGCGTATTTTCAGGCTTTCACGAATACCTATGCCCCAGTTTCCTATCTGCGTCATATTTTTACAGAAACGATCCGCAATCCGGAAATCGCAATCTTATCTATCGCAACCAGACCAGATTGTCTTTCCGAGGAGATACTTTCTCTTCTGTCTGAACTCAATCAGATCAAACCGGTCTGGATTGAGCTTGGGCTTCAGACGATCCACCCTGCGACCTCTGCTTTTATCCGAAGCGGTTTTGCCCTTACAGATTTTGACCGCGCCGTGTCAGAACTGCACAAGCGGGGAATCCGCGTGATCGTTCATCTGATCCTTGGTCTGCCGGGTGAAACAAAAGAGATGATGCTCTCTTCTGTCTCGTATGCTGCCGCACTTCCGGTTTTTGGAATGAAACTGCAGCTTTTGCATATTTTAAAAGGGACAGACCTGTTCACTTATTACGAAGAACATCCTTTTCCTATATTTACACTGGAAGATTACTGCGATTTCGTAACAGACTGTGTTGCGCTGCTGCCGCCGGATATCGTCATCCACCGCCTCACCGGTGACGGCCCGAAACGCCTGCTTGCCGCTCCGCTTTGGAGTGCAGATAAAAAGCGGGTTTTAAATCAGCTTCAGCATACTTTCCGCACGAAAGATATCTGGCAGGGAAAGCACTGCCCGCAATTATGAAAAAAGGAGTTTTGATCTATGGCAGAACCATTTACACTTTACAAACTGATTGTCCTGTATATGCTGGAAAAAGTCGATTTTCCACTGAGCAACACGCAGATTTCCGACTTTTTTCTGGAAAAGGAATATACCAACTATTTTACGGTACAGCAGGTCATGCATGATCTGATCGAGACCGATCTGATCAGCACGGAATCCACACACAGTAACACACAGTACAGCATTACTGCCACCGGAAAGGAGACTCTGCAATTTTTCCATGACAAGATCTCTCCGGCAATCCAGAATGACATTTTACTCTATTTTGACAAACACAAGGTGGAATTAAAAAACGAAAATTCGGTTTTATCCGACTATTACAAGACAACAAACAATGAATATGCGGTTCGCTGCCGTCTCAAAGAACATGGCACACCAATGATCGACCTCACACTTACGGTACATACAAAAGAACAGGCGGAGGCCATCTGTGCCAACTGGAAAGATCAGACATCAGAGGTCTACGCCTATTTAATGGAATTACTGTTAAAATAATTTAAGATCTGTGTTTTTTCTTTGCTTTCTTCTTTTGAATGCTGTATCCAAACCTGCCGAGTTTTTTTCCGAGCGCGAAGTATTCTCCATGCGAATAAGCAAGCAGACCCGCAGCATTTAAATCAAATTTTCCTTTTTCATCGAGATATGCCTCATCCACATGT
>CAYMCM010000086.1:0-8056 GCA_964388945.1 uncultured Roseburia sp. | reverse complement strand
GGCGAGTATCATTGTACCGATTGATAAATTAAGTATTGTCGTGACAGTCGCATTCTCTTCGATATTTCTGAGAGAACACCTGACACCCAAAGCATTTTTCGGGCTGCTTGCAATCGTGGGTGGAACATTGCTTCTCATCCTATAATTAATTATAGAAGAAGAAAAAGAAAAATAACAGGAGGATTTTATATGTTTGGAAAAATAACAGATTATACATTAGAAGGTCAGAAACTCATCATCCGTTTTGCGAAGCGTGAAGGTATTATTGAAGCGGTCACAGATGAGATCATCAACGTGTTTTGCGGATTTGAGACACCGGAACACCGTTCGAGGGCAGTCGAGGGAGAAAAACAGCAGGAAACTGCGGTCACGGTATCCCGTGACGATTCCGGCATCGTTTTTGCCACCGGAAAACTGCAGATTCACGTTGCCGATGAATTTAAAGTGGACTTTTATGATAAAGAAGGAAAGCTGCTCTGTGAGGATTACCGTGGAAAGCGTGATTATGCCGAGCAGGTCAGCGAGGAATTTTTAGAGCTGATCCGTGCAGAAGGACATGAGGTAGCCGAGGGCGACGGATTCGATTATAAGATCCAGATCGTAAAGAAAATGCAGGGAGATGAGAAATTCTACGGACTTGGGGATAAGCCGGGATTTTTGGATAAAAGATATTATGATTACGAGATGTGGAATTCCGATCTGCCGCAGGCACATACTGATGCGTTCAAGGCACTTTATAAGTCTGTACCGTTTTTTATCACACTGCGGGATACCTGCGTTTACGGATTGTTTTTTGACAACACCTATAAATCCTTTTTCAACATGGCAAAGGAGAGTGAAAAATACTGCTTCTTCGGGGCAAACGCCGGAAATCTGGATTACTACTTTATCGGCGGAGATGCAATGCGCGATGTTGTAAAAAACTACACGTATCTGACCGGACGCACGCCGCTGCCGCAGCTTTGGACGCTTGGATATCACCAGTCCCGCTGGGGATATGAGACGAAGGAGGAGATCCTTGATATTGCGGAGAAGTACCGTGAATATGAGATTCCATGTGATACAATCCATTTTGATATTGATTACATGGATGGGTATCGTGTCTTTACCTGGGATGAACAGAATTTTGGAAAACCGGGTGAGGTGATAAAACAGATCACTGAAATGGGATTTAAGACCGTAACGATCATCGATCCGGGTGTGAAGCTTGATCCCGGCTATGCAAAATATGATGAGGGCATTACGGGCGACTACTTTGCGAAGACACCGGAAGGCGAGGTCTATGTAAACGCAGTCTGGCCGGGAGATTCGGTTTATCCGGATTTCGGAAAGCCGGCAGTGCGTTCCTGGTGGGCGGACAATCAGAAATATTTAATCGACCTCGGTGTGCGCGGTGTCTGGAACGATATGAATGAACCGGCAAGTTTTAACGGAGAACTGCCGCAGGATGTTGTCTTTACCGATGAAGATCAGCAGACGACACATGCAAAAATGCATAACGTATACGGACATCTGATGTCAAAGGCGACTTATGAAGGCTTAAAAAAGTGGGATAAAAGAAGACCTTTCGTTATCACACGCGCCTGCTATGCAGGCTCACAGAAATATACGACGTTCTGGACGGGGGACAACCAGAGTCTCTGGGCGCACCTTCAGATGGCAATTCCGCAGATGTGCAACATGGGCTTGAGCGGACTGTCCTTTATCGGAACGGATGTCGGAGGCTTCGGGGCAGATACGACAGGTGAGCTTTTGGCGCGCTGGGTGCAGGTCGGCTGCTTTTCTCCGCTGTTCCGCAATCACTGCGCAAAGGGCAATATTCATCAGGAGCCGTGGCTGTTCGGCGATGAAGTGCGTGGAATCTATAAAAAATATGTGGAGCTTCGTTACCGTCTGCTGCCATATCTGTACGATCTGTTTCATGAAGAAGAAGAGACAGGTATGCCGGTTATAAGACCGCTCGTGCTGCATTATGAAAAAGATGCGGAAACCTTTGAGCGCAACGATGAGTTTTTATTTGGAGCAAATATGCTCGTGGCACCTGTGACAGAGCAGGGTGCGCACAAGAAGATCGTTTACCTTCCGGAAGGCGAATGGTATGACTATGATACGAAGGAAAAAGTTTCCGGTGGAAACTATCTGTTAAAAGAAGCACCGCTTTCAGTCTGCCCGGTTTATGTAAAGGCGGGAACGATCCTGCCGAATTATGAGCCGATGCATTATATCGGAGAGAAAGAACTGGATACTCTGATCCTTGATGTTTATCCGGGTGAAGGAAGTTATGTAAACTATCAGGACAATGGAGAAGACTTTGCTTACCGTGACGGAGCATACAATCTGTATCGTTTTACCGAAAACGGCGGAGCACTTACCATTGAACTGATCCATGATGGATATGAGAAAAAGTATCGGCAGTTCGTAGTCTGCTTCGGCGGAAAGAAACAGACCGTTCCATTTACCGGAGAAACGGTCACAGTAAAGCTTTAAGCATAACAGCGGAAAGGGAGGAGATCTATGAAAAGGGCGATCGTACTTGCAGGCGGCGGCACAAAAGGTTCTTATGAGGTTGGAGTCTGGCGTGCGTTGAACGAACTTGGGATCGATTATCAGATCGTGACCGGGACTTCAATCGGGTCGATCAACGGAGTGTTTATGGCTGCGGGGGAATATGAGCGGGCATACACACTCTGGGATACGATCCAGATGGAAAACATGATGGAGGACGGTATTAATCTGACGGAAACGTTAGAAGGTATGTTGGAACAAAAAGATTCCATCCGCCCCTTTTTAAAAAAGTACATGAAAAATAAAGGGGCAGATATTTCTCCGTTCAATGCGTTTATCGAAACGATGGTCGACGAGGAAAAGCTGCGGGAATCGGAAGTTGACTTCGGGCTGGTGACGACTCAGTTTCCATCGTTAAAAGGGGTGGAACTGGCGAAAAAAGAGATTCCGCAGGGAATGTTAAAGGATTATCTTTTAGCATCATCTGCGGTCTTTCCGCTTTTTCCGATGCATAAGATCGGTGAGGAAACGTATCTTGACGGCTGTTATTACGACAATCTTCCCATCGATTTTGCGATCCGGCTCGGAGCGGAGGAAGTGATTGCCGTGGATTTAAAAGTGAGTCCGGTGCACGCAAACTACACGAAGCGTCCGTATGTGACCTATATCAGACCGACACGCTCCCTCGGAACCATGATGAATTTTGACCACACACTTTTGATGGACAACATGGAGATGGGGTATCAGGACGCGATGAAGAAGTTCGGCAGATATGGCGGATTTTTGTATACATTTTTTGATACGGATTTTGGCGCATGGGACAGAGAGATCGCTGCGTTTTCAAGATGGATCGCGAAGGCGGAGGCAGTATTTTCCGGAGGCCGTCTTTCAAAGCTTGCGGGGGCACCGGATATTGGTGCGGTATTTTTAGAACTGGAAGCATATACGGATGGAAAAATGCCGGAGCAAAAAGATTACTTTATCCGTGGGGCGGAGATCGCCGCAGAAATTTTCGGGATCGATGTCAAAAGAACTTGGAAATTTAAGGAATTTTTACAGGATATCCGTGATACCGTCCGACCAGAGGACGCGTGTGCGGACGTAAAAATCTTTCAGACGAACAGCAGACGGACACTGCTGACCCGGCTTGCGGAGTGGAAGCGCAAAGGAGAAAGCACATATGTTGCCTCTTGCATTTATTATGCGATGTGCTCCGGTATGGCGGCAGATACGGTAAAGATCGGATTACTTACCATATTTCCGCGGGAATTGATCGCTGCATTATTTTTGTATGTGCAAAAGGAAGAGGAAGAAAGAAACAGGACAGACGCTTACTGCATATAGTATAAAGAAGTTAAATACAGGAGCGAAGCAATGGATCCTAATATGGAAAACTATTTCCGCATGCAGCAGTCCGGTGGATATAAAATTCCCTTTTATATGGCATACCCTATGCAGGATGTTTATTTAAGTGAGATCGAATATGAAAGAGACAGAGAACGCTTAAAAGAGATGTATCCGAGAGAGGCAAAGCGCATTCAGAAGGTAGTAGAAGAGGAATGTGACAAAATGGAATATGACGGAAGCCTGATGTTTGATGAATATCCGGATCGGGTCATGGTGCAGAAATTGTGTGATGATATCTATAAAAAAGTTTATGAAGATCCCCAGGCAGAAGTAGAGACAGAACAATACAGGGACCGCAGACCGGGCGGAGGATTTCCGCCGCCACCGCCACCACCACGTAGACGGGATCAGGGTGGGCGTGATCTGATCGAGATCCTCTTGTTTGACGAGATGTTCCGCCGCCGCTGCCGTCATCACAGGTGCCGCAGATTCTGGTAATTGAACAAAGAAAGACTTGTGGTTTTTTCCGAAACGAATTACAATATAGCTATCGTGCTTTCGATAGCTATATTTTTTTGGAAAGAGAGGACACGCCTTTGAAAAAAGGATTCATAAAAGCAGGTGTGCTGGTGGTCATATTTTTTGCGGCACTTATTTTTTTCAGCATGACGACCAATCAGACAAACGAAGATCTTACGACCGATATGGCGAATGCCACTTTACCGATGATAGATTTGTATACAGGAGATTACAAGATCAATGAGCTGCACGGCTATACGGTGCAGATGGATGCTTCTTATATGAGAGATACGATCACGCCGATCGGCATGGACATGAAAGTTCCGGCAGTGATAAAGACCTTTGGAACGGATGTGGACGGGATTTCCTACAAGATCCGCAGTATGGACGGAAAAGATCTGATCGCGGAGGCAGAGATCACCGATTACACGGAAAATGGCGGACTGATCCGGGTGCAGATCCCAATCCAGAATCTGATCAAAGACGGACAGGAGTACAACCTGATCCTGGAACTGAAGCATAAAGATGAAACGTATTACTATTATACAAGGATCTTGAAGAGCAGCGACGCAAATGTGGAGCCTTGTGTGGAGTTTGCACAGAATTTTCATGAGATGACCTTTGATGAAGAAAGATCCCAGGGACTGGCGACTTATATGGAGCCGGATGCATCAGCGGACAATTCTACGTTAAATAAAGTAACGATCAATTCAACATTAAGTCAGGTGACTTGGAACCAGTTCAAAGGAGTTCCGCTTTCAGAGCCGGTGGTGTCAATCCGGGAGATCCAAAGCTCCTACAATGTCGTGACGCTTTCCTATGTCATGACCGCGACAGGCGATAATGGAGAACTGGAATATTATAATGTGGAGGAATATTACAGGATTCGTTACACGGCTTCCCGTATCTATCTGCTGAATTTTGAGCGTACCATGAACCAGATCTTCCGCGGGGAGAATGACAGCTTTTATGATGACTGCATACAGCTTGGTATCCGTTCCGGAGACATTGCTTATCAGTCCAATGAAAGCGGATCTGTTGTCTGCTTTGTGCAGGAGGGAGAGTTGTGGAGTTATGATGAAAATGACGACCGTCTTTTCCAGGTGTTCAGCTTCCGTGGTTTTGAGGGTATTGATGACAGGGAAAACTATGACCAGCACGACATCAAGATCATTGATATCGATGAAGCGGGCAGTATCAATTTTGCGGTATACGGCTATATGAACCGCGGGGAACACGAAGGCGAGGTCGGAATCGGAATCTATCATTTTGACAGTGTGGCAAATACGGTGGAAGAAGAGGTGTTTCTGCCATCCGAACAGTCCTATCAGGTCATGAAGTCCAATATCGGACAGATGATCTATGAAAATGAGGATAATAACCTTTTTATCATGATGGAGGGAACCGTGTACCGGATCGATTTGTCTACCAGAGAGATCAAACAGGTGGTTTCCGGTCTTTCGGAAGATTCCTATGCAGTTTCCGATACCAATGAATTTTTTGCATATATCGACGGAACAGACAATAATGCGGCAACACAGGTGCATGTGCTGGATTTTGCGAAAGGCAGTGACTATACGATAGATGCTGGTGACGGACAGTATATCCGGCCGCTCGGCTTTATGCAGGGTGATTTCATTTACGGACTTGCGAGGGCGGATCAGGTGATGCCTGATGCGGCAGGAAACGTTACGTTTCCGATGTACCGGATCTGTATCGTGGATATAGGTGAAGGCTCGCATGAAGTGTTAAAAGAATATGAGAAAGGCGGTTATTTTGTATCCGGCGTTCAGCTTTCGGATTATACGATCTATTTAAATCGGCTGACATACAATGGAATGGCATATGTGCAGGCAGATCCGGACACGATCATGAACCGGGAAGGTGATGTGGAAAAACCCGTAGAGATCCATGTGACCAATACCGAGGAAAAAGAGACGCAGTATCAGCTAAAACTTGCAGAGGAGATTGGGGATACCTCACCGAAACTTCTGACTCCAAAACAGATCGTGCTTGAGGAAAAACGCAACATTTCCATCGAACTGCCGAAACAGGGAGAAAAGTATTATGTATACAGCGGAGGAGAAGTGTGTCTGGCGACTTACAGTCTGCCGGAGGCAATCGGAAAGGCGAATGATACGATGGGCGTTGTAATTGGAGATGGACAGAGCTATATCTGGAAAAGAGCCAGAAAA
The DNA here is from genome assembly GCA_964388945.1 of uncultured Roseburia sp. GTDB lineage: Bacteria > Bacillota > Clostridia > Lachnospirales > Lachnospiraceae > Roseburia_D. Next base: position 1,490 of record CAYMCM010000086.1, on the reverse strand, counting down.
ACAAATTGCCCGTCCTTACATGTGACGATAGGTGATTCGGATGCGGCGGGAAGCTCGATAGCCCAGTGCATCAGTGCACTGCTGCAGAGCAAGGAGATCAATCTGAGCGTGCAGGAGCTGTTAAACAGCGGTGATACGCCAAAACAGGTACTCGAAGATTCTATGCAGGATTGCAGGATACTGGATCTCAGCGGATGCAGTGTGGAGGAGCTGTTGTATTATGTGAGCAGCGGAACGCCGGTATTTGCGATGGTAGATCAAAGCGATGCCGTACTGATCGTTGGATATGATGCGAACAACATCGTGTACTATGATCCGGCAGCCGGAAAAAATGTATCCAAGCCGTTGGAAGAGGCGCAGGCGTTATTTTCGCAGGCAGGAGATACCTTCCTTACCTATATCGAATAAATTTAAGAAAAGGGAAATTTCAGGTATCTTTTTGCTGCTTTGCAATATAATAGGATAGAAGACATCCCATCTTGCGTGGCGGCAGGATGCACCATAAAATTGTATAGAAAATTAAACGGTTATAAGACACTTTTGTCGATAATGGCGGATTTTCTATAAATCTATTGCAAATTTATACGGAATAAGGTATATTACAGATTGTACCAAACATAAGGAAGTGTAAGAGGACGAGATGAGTAGAAAAAAAGAAGTAATCGTATCAGATGTTTCTAAAAAGCACGATAATCCTATTGCAGAATTAGTGCAGGTTGCATGTTGTTTTGATAGTGAGATTATCCTGGAAAGCAATAATCGTAAGATTAACGCAAAAAGTATCATGGGGATTATGGCGTTCAATCCGACCGTTGGTATGTCAGTTGACATCGTAGTGGATGGAAAGGACGAAGAAGAAGCATTACAGGCAATGGAAAAGTTTTTAGTTTGTGAATAATGGATTGGGAGGATTTACAATGAAAAAGAGACCAGCGAAAACTGTAACAGCAAAGGCACAGCCGATGGCGGCCGTGGGTGCGGCAAAGGCAGCGGAGACAGAGAAGACTGACAAGGTACAGGAAGTAAAGAACGAAGTTAAGACTGAAGTGAAAGAAGCGGCAAAGACAGTTGCAGAAGATGCAAAGAAAACAGAAGCCAAGATTTCAGAGAAAGTAAACGAAGCAGCAGAAAAGGCAGCAGAGATTGCAGTAGAAAAAGCTGCTGAGACTAAGACTGCAGTTAAGGAAGCTGCAAAGAAAACAGTAGAAAAAGCAGGAGCTGCAAAGAAGACTGCAAAAGCAAAAAAAGCAGAGAAGGCACCGCTTGTTCCGGAGATCAAGCTTCAGTTTGCAGGGAATGAAGTAGATGAAGAAGAGATCATGAATGCGATCAAGAATAAATACGCTTCCGAAGGACATAGAATTGGCGCGATCAAATCCCTTCAGATTTATCTGAAACCGGAAGAGAATGCTGCATATTATGTTATCAATCAGAAGAGCATGGGAATGGTTCCTTTATTCTAAAAATAAGAAAATTATACATATTAGTGT
>CAYMCM010000085.1:0-8122 GCA_964388945.1 uncultured Roseburia sp. | reverse complement strand
GAGCGCACGCCTGATAAGCGTGAGGTCGGTGGTTCGAGTCCACTTAAGCCCATGAAAAAAAATAAAAACGCATTTTATAAAAGAGCAGTTTCGTATGGAGCTGTTCTTTTTTTCAGTAGGAAAGACGTTGTAAAATTAACAGATTCTCCAGTTGTGAAAAAAAGAGGGATTTAGTATAATAAAACAATGGGAAGGGGAAAATGAAATGATAGTTTTTGTGTTATACGTTATTATTGTAATAGCTGTTATAACGGCAGGTGCGAAATCAATAAAGAGGAGTACGGGGAAAGGTGCGCATAATGCTATGCCGCCGTTTTCGAATCCGGTGCGTGCCAATGAGCAATTGAGAAGTGATATGGTGCATGTAAATCAAAAGCCGAGGCCGGATCAGATACATGCGTATAGTAAACAGATGACAGGAAATCGAAAAAGCAGCGGGAATGTGATCTTTGACCGGGTATTAAAGGAAAATGTTCAGCCGGAGATGCAGGCAAAATACGAGCCGGATACGGAGGCGTTTGTCATGCCGGAACTGACAGGTTTTGGTATGCAGACAATAGAACAGAGTCCATACATACAGGAGGTTTACCGACTGATGGTTTCGGGATACGAGGCGCAGATGCCAAAACAGAGAGATTTTCTGGCGGAAGGTCTTGCACTGCTGGATGAGCATGTGGTGAAATAAGCAAAAGAAAGAGGAAAATATGAGACAGATACCAAAGCCGGGGGAACGTTACCGGCATTTTAAAAATAAATTATATCAGGTGATTACGGTCGCAAAGCATACGGAGACAGGAGAGGATATGGTGGTCTATCAGGCACTGTATGATGATTTTGCCGTGTATGTCCGTCCGCTTGCTTTATTTCTCGGCGAGGTAGAGCATGAGAAATATCCAGAAGCTGTGCAGCAGTACCGCTTTGAAAAAGTAGAGAGCAAAACATGGAAGGTGCAGGCAGAACAAACGGAAGAACCGGGGGATCCTGCGGGAGTGGAAGCGGAATCAGAAGAAATAGAAAATGTGGGTGTCGATCCGAGACTCCTTGCGATCCTGGATGCGGATACCTATAATGAAAAATATAAGCTTCTGTCGTCGATAAAGGGAGATATGACCGATCGGCTGATCAACGATCTTGCTGTCGCGCTTGACATTACGGTGGATGATGGCCCGGTGGATTTCCGTTATGAAAAATTAAAATCGGCACTTGCAATGCTTTGTAAATATGAAGTGAACCGCCTACGTTAGAACGGGCGGTTCACTTTTCGTTTACTCAGTGTGCTGTTGTGGTATTCGCTGGAATAGGTCACATCTTCGCCGAACCATTCCGGGGGAAGGAAGGTGTCTGCTTCTTCAATGCTTTCAAATTCTACCTCTGCGAGGATGAGAGGCGAAAGCTCGGCATCGAAAATATCAAGTTCAATCGTATATTTTTCCTGAAACGGAATTTTGTAGCGGGTCTTTTGGATTACCAGTCCGTCTGTTTTCGGGGCAAGATGTTCATAGGCTTCTTTCGTGAGAGGAAGATTATATTCTTCTCTTGCCAGAAGCCCTTTTGATTTGTAGGTTAAAATGTAATCGTCGTCCGATCTGCGGATGCGCACGACAGGCTCGGTACACAGATAGCCCTGTTCGATACGGTGATGCGGATATTGCTTTAGATTTTCCGGTAGTTTTTTTACTAAAAATTTGCGTTCGATTTCCATAGTGGATGTGTCCTTTCTTAGTGATAATCATCATTCATAGGATATGATTATCAGTATAGCACATAAATCAAAGACTGGCGGAATAAAATGAGGCGTGGTATAATGATTCCCAGATAAAATCGAAGATCAGGAGGAATCAGGAATGAGCAGACTTGGAATCTTTTTTGCAGAAGGCTGTGAGGAAATCGAGGGACTGGCAGTAGTTGACATCGTAAGAAGAGCGAAGATGGATATCACGACAATATCGATCACTGGGAAAAAAGAAGTGACAGGTTCACATAATATTACATTTCAGACAGACGCATTGTTCGAGGACGTGGATTTTTCGGGGTTTGACGGTATCATTCTGCCGGGCGGCATGCCGGGAACATTAAATCTTGGTGCACATGCGGGTGTGACAGAACAGGTAAAGGCATTTGCGGAGGCTGGAAAACTCGTGTGCGCGATCTGCGCGGCTCCGAGTGTGCTTGGCGCATGCGGCGTGCTTGCGGGCAAAAAAGCAACCTGCCATCCGGGCTTTGAGGAAAAGCTTATCGGGGCAGAAGTTTCTTATGATAATGTGGTGACAGACGGCAATGTGATCACCAGCCGCGGCATGGGAACGGTCATCGATTTCGGACTTGCGATTGTCTCTTATTTTGGTACAGACGAGCTGGCAGAGGATGTAAGAGGGCACCTCGTGTATAACCGTTAAAAGAGAGACTACGCAGTGGTTTGGAATACAAAAATTTTGCATCACAAGAAAAACTTACCAACATAATATTTTAAGATACGCAGATAATAGAATCAGGATAAGCGATACGAAAACAGCTTATCTGAATATAGATAAAAACGAAGAAAATACTATGGAGGTAAGAACCATGACAGGATCAGGTAATTCTAACACAAGTAAAATGGCAGTGCCGCAGGCAAAAGAGGCAATGAACCGTTTCAAACAGGAAGTTGCAAGCGAGATCGGAGTACCTTTAAAAGAGGGTTACAACGGAGACCTCACTTCTGCACAGGCAGGTTCTATCGGCGGCGAGATGGTCAAGAAAATGATCATGAAGCAGGAAGAACAGATGTCCGGCAAATAAAATCCGCATTTGCGGAGGAAAAGAGATCGTCTGAAAAGACGGTCTTTTTTTCTGTATAAAAAACTCTTTTCATTTTGAAAATGTTATGCTATAATGCTTAAATGACTGTTAATAGCGAAAATCGAACGTACATGGATATTTATATATAAAGGAGGAAACAGTAACAATGAGTGTACAGGTAGAAAATTTAGAAAAGAACATGGCGAAACTTACGATTGAAGTTCCAGCAGATAAGGTTGAAGAGGCTTTACAGGCTGCATACATGAAACAGAAAAACAGAATCAGCGTTCCGGGCTTCCGTAAAGGAAAAGTGCCGAGAGCAATGGTTGAAAAAATGTATGGTGCAGCAATTTTCTATGAAGATGCGGCAAACACCTTAATGCAGGAAAACTATCCGGACGCTGTAAAGGAAAGCGGTCTTGATATTGTTTCCCAGCCTACCGTTGACGTAACACAGATCGAAAAAGGAAAATCTTTCATCTTCACAGCAGAAGTGGCTGTAAGACCGGAAGTTACCTTAGGAAAATACAAAGGTGTGACTGTAACAAAGATCGACACATCTGTAACGGATGAAGAAGTAGATAAAGAAGTAGAAAACGAAAGAAATAAAAATGCCAGAACTGTTACCGTTGAAGACAGACCGGTACAGGAAGGCGATACCGCAATCATCGATTTCGAAGGATTTGTAGACGGTGTTGCATTTGAAGGCGGCAAAGGAGAGAATCATCCGCTTGAGATCGGTTCCCATACCTTTATCGATACGTTTGAAGATCAGTTAGTTGGTAAGAATACAGGAGATGACGTTGATGTAAACGTTACTTTCCCAGAAGAATATCAGGCAAAAGATCTTGCAGGAAAGCCGGCTTTATTCAAAGTTAAGATTCATGAGATCAAAACCAAAGAACTTCCGGAATTAAACGATGAGTTTGCACAGGATGTTTCTGAATTCAATACACTTGCTGAGTACAAGGAAGATGTAAAGAAGAAACTGGAAGAAAGAAAAGAAAACGAAGCAAAACGTACCAAAGAAGACGAAGCAGTACAGAAGATCATCGACAAGTCTGCTATGGAACTGCCGGATGCAATGATTGATACACAGGTAAATTCCATGATCAACGAATTTGCACAGAGAATGGCAAGCCAGGGACTTACATTAGACCAGTACATGCAGTTCTCCGGTGTTACTATGGATAAGTTACAGGAACAGGTTCGTCCGGAAGCGATCACACGTATTAAGAGCAGCCTTGTATTAGAGCAGATCGCAAAAGAAGAAAACATCGAAATTTCGATGTTTTCTTCTTTTGCGATCTGCTCTAATACAAGGCTGCTCTTAATACGTGTGATCGCTTCCGGACGAACCTGTTCCTGTAACTTATCCATAGTAACACCGGAGAACTGCATGTACTGGTCTAATGTAAGTCCCTGGCTTGCCATTCTCTGTGCAAATTCGTTGATCATGGAATTTACCTGTGTATCAATCATTGCATCCGGCAGTTCCATAGCAGACTTGTCGATGATCTTCTGTACTGCTTCGTCTTCTTTGGTACGTTTTGCTTCGTTTTCTTTTCTTTCTTCCAGTTTCTTCTTTACATCTTCCTTGTACTCAGCAAGTGTATTGAATTCAGAAACATCCTGTGCAAACTCATCGTTTAATTCCGGAAGTTCTTTGGTTTTGATCTCATGAATCTTAACTTTGAATAAAGCCGGCTTTCCTGCAAGATCTTTTGCCTGATATTCTTCTGGGAAAGTAACGTTTACATCAACGTCATCTCCTGTATTCTTACCAACTAACTGATCTTCAAACGTATCGATAAAGGTATGGGAACCGATCTCAAGCGGATGATTCTCTCCTTTGCCGCCTTCAAATGCAACACCGTCTACAAATCCTTCGAAATCGATGATTGCGGTATCGCCTTCCTGTACCGGTCTGTCTTCAACGGTAACAGTTCTGGCATTTTTATTTCTTTCGTTTTCTACTTCTTTATCTACTTCTTCATCCGTTACAGATGTGTCGATCTTTGTTACAGTCACACCTTTGTATTTTCCTAAGGTAACTTCCGGTCTTACAGCCACTTCTGCTGTGAAGATGAAAGATTTTCCTTTTTCGATCTGTGTTACGTCAACGGTAGGCTGGGAAACAATATCAAGACCGCTTTCCTTTACAGCGTCCGGATAGTTTTCCTGCATTAAGGTGTTTGCCGCATCTTCATAGAAAATTGCTGCACCATACATTTTTTCAACCATTGCTCTCGGCACTTTTCCTTTACGGAAGCCCGGAACGCTGATTCTGTTTTTCTGTTTCATGTATGCAGCCTGTAAAGCCTCTTCAACCTTATCTGCTGGAACTTCAATCGTAAGTTTCGCCATGTTCTTTTCTAAATTTTCTACCTGTACACTCATTGTTACTGTTTCCTCCTTTATATATAAATATCCATGTACGTTCGATTTTCGCTATTAACAGTCATTTAAGCATTATAGCATAACATTTTCAAAATGAAAAGAGTTTTTTATACAGAAAAAAAGACCGTCTTTTCAGACGATCTCTTTTCCTCCGCAAATGCGGATTTTATTTGCCGGACATCTGTTCTTCCTGCTTCATGATCATTTTCTTGACCATCTCGCCGCCGATAGAACCTGCCTGTGCAGAAGTGAGGTCTCCGTTGTAACCCTCTTTTAAAGGTACTCCGATCTCGCTTGCAACTTCCTGTTTGAAACGGTTCATTGCCTCTTTTGCCTGCGGCACTGCCATTTTACTTGTGTTAGAATTACCTGATCCTGTCATGGTTCTTACCTCCATAGTATTTTCTTCGTTTTTATCTATATTCAGATAAGCTGTTTTCGTATCGCTTATCCTGATTCTATTATCTGCGTATCTTAAAATATTATGTTGGTAAGTTTTTCTTGTGATGCAAAATTTTTGTATTCCAAACCACTGCGTAGTCTCTCTTTTAACGGTTATACACGAGGTGCCCTCTTACATCCTCTGCCAGCTCGTCTGTACCAAAATAAGAGACAATCGCAAGTCCGAAATCGATGACCGTTCCCATGCCGCGGCTGGTGATCACATTGCCGTCTGTCACCACATTATCATAAGAAACTTCTGCCCCGATAAGCTTTTCCTCAAAGCCCGGATGGCAGGTTGCTTTTTTGCCCGCAAGCACGCCGCATGCGCCAAGCACACTCGGAGCCGCGCAGATCGCGCACACGAGTTTTCCAGCCTCCGCAAATGCCTTTACCTGTTCTGTCACACCCGCATGTGCACCAAGATTTAATGTTCCCGGCATGCCGCCCGGCAGAATGATACCGTCAAACCCCGAAAAATCCACGTCCTCGAACAATGCGTCTGTCTGAAATGTAATATTATGTGAACCTGTCACTTCTTTTTTCCCAGTGATCGATATTGTCGTGATATCCATCTTCGCTCTTCTTACGATGTCAACTACTGCCAGTCCCTCGATTTCCTCACAGCCTTCTGCAAAAAAGATTCCAAGTCTGCTCATTCCTGATTCCTCCTGATCTTCGATTTTATCTGGGAATCATTATACCACGCCTCATTTTATTCCGCCAGTCTTTGATTTATGTGCTATACTGATAATCATATCCTATGAATGATGATTATCACTAAGAAAGGACACATCCACTATGGAAATCGAACGCAAATTTTTAGTAAAAAAACTACCGGAAAATCTAAAGCAATATCCGCATCACCGTATCGAACAGGGCTATCTGTGTACCGAGCCTGTCGTGCGCATCCGCAGATCGGACGACGATTACATTTTAACCTACAAATCAAAAGGGCTTCTGGCAAGAGAAGAATATAATCTTCCTCTCACGAAAGAAGCCTATGAACATCTTGCCCCGAAAACAGACGGACTGGTAATCCAAAAGACCCGCTACAAAATTCCGTTTCAGGAAAAATATACGATTGAACTTGATATTTTCGATGCCGAGCTTTCGCCTCTCATCCTCGCAGAGGTAGAATTTGAAAGCATTGAAGAAGCAGACACCTTCCTTCCCCCGGAATGGTTCGGCGAAGATGTGACCTATTCCAGCGAATACCACAACAGCACACTGAGTAAACGAAAAGTGAACCGCCCGTTCTAACGTAGGCGGTTCACTTCATATTTACAAAGCATTGCAAGTGCCGATTTTAATTTTTCATAACGGAAATCCACCGGGCCATCATCCACCGTAATGTCAAGCGCGACAGCAAGATCGTTGATCAGCCGATCGGTCATATCTCCCTTTATCGACGACAGAAGCTTATATTTTTCATTATAGGTATCCGCATCCAGGATCGCAAGGAGTCTCGGATCGACACCCACATTTTCTATTTCTTCTGATTCCGCTTCCACTCCCGCAGGATCCCCCGGTTCTTCCGTTTGTTCTGCCTGCACCTTCCATGTTTTGCTCTCTACTTTTTCAAAGCGGTACTGCTGCACAGCTTCTGGATATTTCTCATGCTCTACCTCGCCGAGAAATAAAGCAAGCGGACGGACATACACGGCAAAATCATCATACAGTGCCTGATAGACCACCATATCCTCTCCTGTCTCCGTATGCTTTGCGACCGTAATCACCTGATATAATTTATTTTTAAAATGCCGGTAACGTTCCCCCGGCTTTGGTATCTGTCTCATATTTTCCTCTTTCTTTTGCTTATTTCACCACATGCTCATCCAGCAGTGCAAGACCTTCCGCCAGAAAATCTCTCTGTTTTGGCATCTGCGCCTCGTATCCCGAAACCATCAGTCGGTAAACCTCCTGTATGTATGGACTCTGTTCTATTGTCTGCATACCAAAACCTGTCAGTTCCGGCATGACAAACGCCTCCGTATCCGGCTCGTATTTTGCCTGCATCTCCGGCTGAACATTTTCCTTTAATACCCGGTCAAAGATCACATTCCCGCTGCTTTTTCGATTTCCTGTCATCTGTTTACTATACGCATGTATCTGATCCGGCCTCGGCTTTTGATTTACATGCACCATATCACTTCTCAATTGCTCATTGGCACGCACCGGATTCGAAAACGGCGGCATAGCATTATGCGCACCTTTCCCCGTACTCCTCTTTATTGATTTCGCACCTGCCGTTATAACAGCTATTACAATAATAACGTATAACACAAAAACTATCATTTCATTTTCCCCTTCCCATTGTTTTATTATACTAAATCCCTCTTTTTTTCACAACTGGAGAATCTGTTAATTTTACAACGTCTTTCCTACTGAAAAAAAGAACAGCTCCATACGAAACTGCTCTTTTATAAAATGCGTTTTTATTTTTTTTCATGGGCTTAAGTGGACTCGAACCACCGACCTCACGCTTATCAGGCGTGCGCTC
>CAYMCM010000084.1:0-8206 GCA_964388945.1 uncultured Roseburia sp. | reverse complement strand
CTGCTGCTGTCCGCCGGAAAGCTGGCATGAATAATAATTCTCCTTGTCCGAAAGCCCCATCTTCTTTAACAGGATGCGCGCTTCCTTCAAGACCTCCGCTTTATCACGTTTCTGCACATGAAGAGGTGCATCCGTGATATTTTTCAGTACCGAGTAATGTGGAAACAGGTTAAAATTCTGGAATACCAATCCGAAATATCCCTGAATTTCTTTTAATTCCTTCGGTGATGCATAGACGGCATGTCCGCCCGCTTTACTTGTTGCCGCGCATTTTCCAAGATAAGTAAGTTCCCCCTCGTCCATGCGCTCTAACATCGTCGCACAGCGGAGCAGCGTAGACTTTCCGGAACCGGACGGCCCGATGATCGCCACAACCTCGCCTTCCTTTACCGACAGAGAAATGTCATGCAGCACGTCTAAATTTTCAAAACTCTTTTTTAAATGATTGATCTCCAATAAATTCATATGCCGCTCCTCTACTGATAATAACTCATCCGCTTTTCAAGATATTCCATCACAACTGCCACGACCAGATTAAAGATATAGTAAAACAATCCTGCTACAAACAAAGGCATCATAGTCGTCTGCGCCGCCGCGATCTGTTTTGCGATCGTAAACATCTCTGCATAAGCAAGTACAAACGCAAGCGAAGTGTCCTTTACCAGTGTGATCACTTCATTTGTGACGGATGGGAGTACCCGCTTTACCATCTGCGGAAAAATAATCTTAAAAAACGTCTGATTCTTCGTATAACCGAGCACCTTTGCCGCTTCGCGCTGTCCCTCCGGGATCGACTGGATACCGGAGCGGTAAATCTCTGCAAAATATGCCGCATAATTAATGGCAAAGCCTATGATCGTTGCTGTAAAGCGGTAACTCGTAGACAGCCGAATACCAAACAGGTAATACGGTCCGAAATATACCACTAGAAGCTGCAGCATGAGCGGTGTTCCGCGCATAACGGAAATATATAATTTGGTGATAAGCTGTACCGGTTTTATCTTCGACATTCTCCCGAACGCAACAATCAGTCCGAGCGGCAGTGAAAATACCAGTGTCAGCACGAAGATCTCACAGGTCGCAAGCATACCGGATGCAAGCTGTCCTATCATATTTGCGGTTGACATAACATTTCTCCTTTCGGAATCTGCTTATTTTCCAAGGCAGAGCATATCCGGTACATTGTAATCCGCGTAATCTGCCGCGATCTTATCCACTGTTCCATCTGTCTGCATCTCATCCAGAGCAGCCTGAACTTTGTCACAAAGTGCTGTATTACCCTTTTTAAAACCAACGGCATACTGCTCACTGCTCACTTTTTCATCCAGCATTTTAAATGCATCTCCACGGGAATCCACCTGATATTTTGCTACTCCGATATCAACGGCGATCGCATCCACCGCACCGGATTCCAGATTCATGAACGCTGTATTATAATCTGCCACCTGCTGTAACTCCGCAAAAGAAGCCGTAAGCGCAAGATTATCGGCATTGTCCTCGCTGTCATTGGTCAGTGCCGCAAGCGCAGAAGAATCTGCCTGTGTCACAACGACTTTTCCTGCCAGATCCGAAAGGGCGGCAATATCGGAATCCGCATTTACCACGATCACGATACTGTTATCCACATACGGTCTGCTCCATGTATAGGCATCTTCCCGTCCGGTCATTGTAAATCCGTTCCAGATACAATCAATCGAACCGGAATTTAATTCCATGTCCTTAGAATCCCAGTCGATCGGCTGTTTTACCAGCTCCCAGCCGTTTCTGTCACATACTTCCTGCGCCAGATCCAGATCAAATCCGACATATTCCCCGTTGTCATCCATATATCCGTAAGGCGGATACTCCGCATCAAATCCGACGATCAGTTTTTTGCGGTCTGCTTCATCCGCAGTATTTCCTGCTTCTGTTGTTTCTGCACCGGCATCTGTCGTCTTTGCGCCATCTGCCGCAGTTTCTTTACTTCCGCATCCTATTGCTGTCACTGCACAGGTCAGCAGCAGAAAGCAGCTCAAAAATCTCATTCTCTTTTTCATCCTAGTATCCTCCAGCCATTTTCTATTTTCAAAATTATCACTTTACCATACTACCATGATGAAAAGGCAATGTAAACATATTAAATTACTTTTTTCTGAAGCCATTTTCCGCTTAAGAACCGGCATGTAAAAATAACCGCACGCAGTGTCCAGTCCGCAAACATACCGATCCAGACCGCCATCGGTCCGAATCCCCAGACACGACTTAGATAGACGCAGAGCGCTACACGCATGCACCACATTGTTATCATGGAAACGATCATGGAAAACTTCACATCTCCTGCCGCACGCATACCGTATACCGGAATAAACGAAAGCACCCATACCATCGGTTTTACGATCGTGATCGCAATGATCATCTGAAAACACATATCCGCACTTGCCGTCTCCATATGTCCAAGCCATACGACCGGCTTTGTGATCGCAAGCACAAACAGACAGGAAATGACAATCGCCGCTTCCGCAGCTGCCGTCAGCTTTACAATATAATATTTTGCTTCTTCTTTTCTGTCTGCTCCGATGCACTGTCCGACTACCGTCATAAGCCCGATTCCGATCCCGATGCCCGCGATCCCATTTAACATTTCAAGAATGTTCGTCATCGCCTGTGCCGCGATCGCAACCGTTCCCATTGCAGATACCGTAGACTGGATCGCCAGTTTTCCGAACTGGAACATTCCGTTCTCAATGCCGGACGGAACACCGATCGCTAAGATCTTTTTGATCAGAGGCATATCCGGGCGGATGGAAAAATAATCGCGCAGTACGATCTGCTGTCTGTCCCGCCGCAATGCGTAAAAGATCACGCACATACTAAATATCCGGGATAACAGGGTGGATATTGCGGCTCCTGCAACGCCCATATGAAATCCAAAGATCAAAACTGCATTTCCTGCAATATTTAAAATATTGGATATCACAGATACCGCCATCGGAAATCTTGAATTGCCCCCTGCCCGGAAAAATGCGGAACCCACATCAAACAAAGCCAGAAACGGATATGACAGCACCGTGATAAAGAAATATATCTGCGAATCCGCCATGACCTCCGCCGTTACTTTCCCGAATATGACAGCCAGCAGAGGACGTCGAAAGATCAGACATGGCATCATTACTCCGACCGATATTGCAAACACTGCTAAAAATACCTGTCGCGCTGCACGGTTTGCGCCCTTTAGATCATCTCGTCCGATATACTGAGAACAGATGATCGCCGCGCCTGTCGTGAGCGCCGCAAAAATCTGTATTACAAGATTATTGATGGAATCGACCAGCGAGATAGCAGAGATTGCCGCACTTCCCACATTGCTCACCATCATGGTATCTGCCATTCCCATAAACGAATTCAAAAGCTGTTCCACCACGACCGGGAACAACAGCACCAAAAGGTCATGATTCGAAAACAGCAGATTTTCTTTTTTTACAATGGATGAATCATAAAGTTTTCGCATTACAGCAGTTCTTCTTCCTCTTGTGTATTCTGATCTGCGATCGTCCGTTTCGGAACCGTGCGCACACTGATCCCATTGACCTCCACATGGTCATCCACGGCAATGACCAGACACTGTCTGCCATCGATCAGCTTCGTCTCGATCAAATCCGTGCGTTCCGGGTTGACTTTGATCACAATATCCGGCGTTTCAATATCAAAACGCTTTGTATTGGTAATATTGGTTGCGAGCAGTTCTGTCTTTTCTCCCGCACGCTCGGCAAATACCTGTTCAAAGGTCTCCATGCTTTTCTCCGGCACTCCGCTGTTTTCTAACAGTTTTTTCACCTCTGTCTTAGAAAGGGTAAGCGGTTCCGGATTGTCCTTGTTCTCCTCAATCATCTCACTTAAATTTTCGTGAATGTTCTTTACCACTTCATAATCTCCGTCTTCTTCCAGCGTTTCCGATAAGATGCTCTGGAATGTCTCTTTTTGCATTGCCGGAGTAAGAGGCATAACACTGCCGAGTACCACTTCGATCAGTCCCGGCTGTTCGATCTCCGGATTTTTGGCATATGTAAGTACGCTGTGTATGTCAGAAGAACGGTCGTTAAACGCCGGAAACAGAAATCCATTGACCGGCTGTTCAACCACCCAGTCACGCACGCGGTCTGCAATGCTGTTTGTGACCGCGTTGTATGAAAGACCTGCTTTCGACATCTTGACCGGACAGATGCTGCACATGATATGTGCATACACCTCATCCGATGCATCAAACATCTCATCTCCTGATGTTGATCTTCCCGGAATATCGTAAACCGAATGGATCAGTATAATGTAGTAATTCTCTCCATAATCATAATTGTCGATGATCTTTTGATAAAATTCCTGTACCAGCGCATCATCTTCCAGTCTGGTATCACGGAGCTTTAAGAGAAATTCCTGCGTTCCGCCTTCTTCCTCCTGCTCCAATGGAAACTCCATACCGACCAGATTCTTTCCGAGTGTCCCGGAAAGCGTATGACGAAAGATCTCAAAATATTTAAATTCTTCTTCTTCCGGAAGCGACAAAAACGCATCCTTGGATTCTAATATGATATTTTTTTCATGATCCACGTAACAGCCGCAGATGCGTGTGATCGCACAGTTATCCGGCGTGAACTGCTTTCTGATCTCTAAGACTTCTTTCTTGTTCATTTTTTTTACCTTCTTTAATTATATTTTTATCTATTGCTTATCCTTTATGTTCTTCCAGTTTTTCCTGAAGCATACGAATCTCCGCAGCATGTCCTGCATCATCGAACGGTGTTTCCGTATAAAAAGGAAGCTCCTTTAGTGCCGGATGCTCCAGTATCCGAAGCAGTGCAGGCAGACCGATCTCTCCTGCGCCGATCGCCGCATGACGGTCTTTTTTTGAGCCAAAAGGCATCATACTGTCATTCAGATGCACCGCGCGAAGCAGTGAAAGCCCAAGCACACGGTCAAACTCGGTAAGCACCTCGTCCAGATGTCCGACAATATCATACCCTGCCGCAAATACATGGCAGGTATCCAGACAGATACCAATCTTTTCCGGATGTGCACAGCCTTCACGTATTTCTTTTAATTCCTCAAAACGGGAACCGATCTCTGTCCCTTTTCCTGACATCGTTTCCAACAGCACTGTAATGCTCTCATTTCCGCTAACCGCCTGATTTAGTCCCTCAATGATGTTTTTTATCCCGGTCTCCACTCCGATCCCGGTATGACTGCCCGGATGAAACACGATATTGGGAATAGACAGCGCATCCATACGCGCCACATCCTCTTTTATCACCGCAGAGGCAAATTCATAGACATCTTCCTTGGCACTTGCCAGATTCATCGTATACGGCGCATGTGCAAGAACCATATCCAGCCCGTTCTCCTTTCGGAGCTGTAAAAAACGATCTATTTCCTCTGCTGTATAATTCTTATAATTAGAACCTCTTGGATTGCGGCTGAATATCTGCATGGCATTTGCACCTATCTTTACCGCAGTTTCCGTGGCTTTATCAAGCCCTTTTGCTATTGACATATGCGTCCCAATCGTCAGCATATCTTCCCTCCGTTTCCGGTTTCTGTTATTTCAGATGTAACCATTATTCTAACATATTTTTTCCCGGTTTACTACAAAAAAACCGCCTTTGCAACATGACCGTATGCAAAAGCGGTTTCCTTTTTGTGAATGATTTATTTTTGATGCGATTTTCTTATTTAAACTGCTGCAAGCTGCTTTCCAAGACTCTCACACTCTGCGACTGCGCCATCATCCGGCGTTTCCTGACAGATCAGTCCTTCTCCGTTTACAACCTTTGCACCTGCTGCATTCATGCGGTCAACCCAGTCTCTCATCCACTGTCCGTCACCCCATCCATAAGAACCAAACAGTGCGATCGTCTTTCCTGCCGCAAATCCTTCTACTTCTGAAACGAACGGTTCCATCTCTGTTTCTTCTAAAACCTCAGCACCCATAGCCGGGCATCCCAAAGCGAATACACTTTCTTTTTTCAGTTCATCCAAAGAAACACTGGAAACATCTACTACTTCCGCTTCTTTTCCGGCTGCCTTGATCCCGTTTCCGATCGCTTCTGCCATCGCCTGTGTATTTCCTGTCTGTGACCAATAAACTACGCTGATTTTACTCATTTTCTTTTCCTCCTAAACTGCTGCCTGTTTCGGCTCATTTTCGTCTTTATAAATATCCAGAATATCCTGAATGCCCACCCCATAGGAAAGCAGCTGTATCACCGTCTCTTTGGCATTCTCAAACTTTTGGAACAGCCTTCTTTTTTCTTCCACATCCGCATAGACCTTCCAATAACCGGAATACAGAAAATTCTTTCCCTGATGAATCATAAAGCCCTTTACATCCTCAACCGGATATCCTAGCAGAAGTCCCATTTCATGTGGAAAGGTGCCGCCTGCACTCATATAATGCGCATAACGCTTCTGAAAAGTGCTTAAAATATTTCCAAGTGAAAGTTCCACGTAACCTTCTTCCACAAGCATGGCTCTAACTTCCTGTTTAAAAAGATACGCTTCCAATGGCTTTTTGCGAAACAACAGAAACGTCACTTTTTCTCCGGTTCGAATCAGCCGGAAAAAGGAAATTCCGGATCTTCTTAAAATGACCCGCACCAACGCTTCATCTTCCGCAGAAATAATCAGAAGATTTGATACCTTTAATCCGCTGATCAGCGGTGCACACTGAAGCGCGATCTGTGTCTCAATGCTCTTTAAGTCCATTCCCTGAACAAGTTCAAATACCTCCTGGCTCATGCTACCTCCTTTGAGTTAGTCTTGTTTAACTCAAATTCATAGTAACTAATTATCCAGAAATAGTCAACTGTTTTTTGGTTGTATTATCAGCGTTTTTTTCTCAATTATCAGCCGCTTGTTTGATCGTCCAGTACCCAGCTTTTTCAAGTGCCTCTTTTTCCTCACGCCACGTCACAAGTTCCCTCCTGTTTTTCCCGTCAAAAACAAGCAGAAAACCTTTTGTATAGCTGCTGTCCGGCGCATTTTCCCGTATGATGAGCGAAATCTTCTTTTCATCCAGCATTTCCACCAGATCTGCCAGTCCGTTTCCGCTCCCGCCTGTCGTTACGCCTCTGGTTCCGAACCGTTCTAATACCATAAGCGGCACCTCTGCTCCGTTATCAAAGATATCGATCTCAACGGTATCATTCTTTTTCCCCACAATGACCAGTATCTTTCCATCCTCTCTGCCTGCACGCCCGATCGCACGAATGGCATTGCGCAGCAGATCGCCCACAACATTATGCACCATAAGCTGTGCGATACCCATGTCCTGAATCGGTTTTGCAACCGGTTCTGACGCAAATACATCCATCACGATCCCTTTCCTGCTGCATTCCAGAATATAGTGCTGTAACTGCGCATCCAGTAATTTGATTCCTGTCGTTCCCAATAATTTGTAATTCATACTGTCCTTTCTTCCCGCAATCATCTGCTCGGAATATATCTGATTAAACTCCTCCACAAGCTGTGGATCTAAAAGTCCCTCATTTTCGTTGACCACTGAGATCAAAAGCGGCATCAGTTCTTTGGTCTTGTGCAGGTTTGTATTCATCCTGCGATTATCCTGCTCTACTTTTAATTTGCCCGCGGCGAGACGGTAATGATCCAGAAGCCAGAGGATGCCGATGATGATGGAAAAGATAAACAGGTTTCCTATTATCACGCTGAAATCGTGTTTATTACTGTCAAACAAATGCAATCCCGTCTGTTCCAGAATAACTAAAAATATACCGATAATTGCCGACAATATTCTAACACCTCTATTTTGATACATTTTATATAATGGTATACGTTGCCGCCAGTATGTAATACCTAAGCAGATAAGCAATTTTACGATCAACATAATAATGTCTCTGCATTCCGCCGATAATATTCCCTGACTTAAATACCAAATAAATGCTCCTGGTATTGCAAGAACCACTGAAATTACCATATAAACTGTTGCTGTTGACATTATGATAGCAAAACGATAAATGTTATTTTTCTTTTCCTTCTGAAACAAATACAAGTATATAAATAGAAATATTGTTCCTATTAAGAATGTTATTTTCTGCCTCTGTTCTACACTTCTAAATGCTGCCATAATTCCAATCGTAAATACGAACAAAATTATTTTTTGATATACCTTTCCCTTTAAAATATTATTTTCTATCAATTTTAAAATTGCTAAATATAAAGC
>CAYMCM010000083.1:0-8312 GCA_964388945.1 uncultured Roseburia sp. | reverse complement strand
ATGTTAGACGAATCATTTAAAACAATAAGAAATGGAGAGGTGGTTGAAGGTACTGTTATCGACGTGAAACCGGATGAGATTATCTTAAATATCGGTTACAAAGCAGACGGTATAATTAGCCGTAACGAATATACAAACGAACCGAACACAGACCTTACCACAGTCGTATCTGTAGGCGACACAATGGAAGCAAAAGTTGTAAAGGTAAATGACGGAGAAGGACAGGTGCTCCTTTCTTACAAACGTCTTGCGGCAGAAAAGGGCAGCAAGCGTCTGGAAGAGGCTTTTGAAAGCCAGGAAGTTTTAACAGCAAAAGTAACACAGGTACTTGCAGGAGGCTTAAGCGTTGTTGTGGATGAAACAAGAGTATTTATCCCGGCAAGTCTGGTATCTGATACTTATGAAAAAGATTTAAGCAAGTACGAAGGACAGGAAATTCAGTTTGTTATTACTGAGTTTAATCCGAGAAAGAGAAGAATCATCGGCGACAGAAAACAGCTTCTTACTGCAAAGAAAGAAGAAATGAGAAAAGAACTTTTTGAACGCCTGCATGTAAATGATGTAGTGGAAGGAACTGTAAAGAATGTTACAGATTTCGGCGCATTCGTTGATTTGGGCGGAGCTGATGGACTGCTTCATATTTCTGAAATGTCCTGGGGCAGAGTGGAAAATCCGAAGAAAGTATTTAAAGTTGGCGATGTTGTAAAAGTATTTGTAAAAGAAATCAATGATGACAAGATTGCACTCAGCATGAAATTTGAAGAGACGAATCCGTGGAACAATGCCGCAGAAAAATATGCGGTTGGTACTGTTGTAAACGGTAAAGTAGCAAGAATGACAGATTTTGGTGCGTTTGTTGAACTTGCACCGGGCGTAGATGCATTGCTCCATGTTTCACAGATCTCCAGAGAACATGTAGAAAAACCGTCTGATGTATTAAAGGCAGGACAGGAGATCGAAGCGAAGATCGTTGATTTCAACGAAGAAGAAAAGAAAATCAGCCTGAGCGTAAAAGCACTGAGTGATGATACGGCAGAAGAGGTTGTAGATACTGAAGAATAAAAAAATACCAGACCGAGGAGCGATACATGTTAGACGGATATGAAAAGTTCAAAAAGGATGTTTATGCGCTGACGAGTATTGATCTGAACTGCTATAAAGAAAAGCAGATGAAACGCAGGATCGATACCCTGATCACAAAAAATAGAATAGATTCTTACAATGCTTATATAGAATTTATCAAAAAAGATAAGTCCAAATTTGAGCAGTTCGTCAATTTCCTGACGATTAACGTTTCTGAGTTTTACAGAAATCCGGAACAGTGGGAGTTTTTGGATAAGGAAGTGTTTCCTCAACTGGTACAAAGGTTTGGAAAAAATCTTAAGATCTGGAGCGCGGCGTGCTCGACCGGCGATGAACCGTATTCATTGGTCATGGCGTTGTCTAAGCATGTGCCGCTTAACCAGATCAAGATCATAGCGACTGATATTGACAAACAGGTTTTAGACAAGGCGCGTATGGGGCTTTACAATGAAAAGAGCATTGCGTCTGTTCCGGAAGAGTTTAAAAAGAAATATTTTAAACAGATTGGAACATCCTATCAGATTTCGGATGAGATTAAAAGAAGGGTGGAATTTAAAGAACACAATCTTTTGAAAGATCCGTATCCGAGCGGCTGTCATTTGATCGTTTGCAGAAATGTTGTGATTTATTTTACGGAAGAAGCTAAGGATGAGATTTACAAGAAATTCAATCAGGCATTACTGGTCGATGGAATGCTTTTTATCGGAAGCACAGAGCAGATCATGAATTATAAAGAATTGAATTATAAGCGGAATCAGTCGTTCTTCTTCCAAAAAGTTTAAGAATATGATGAGATGAAAGAGACACTGCGTCAAAATGATGCAGTGTCTCTTTTTCTTATGAAATGAAGAAATTTCATATGAGAAAATGAGAGAGTAGATGTGCGGTATAATCCATCTGCTTTTTTTCATCCAGGGCATAATCTTTCACATCATACAAAAAATAAGAAGTTTTATCTTTGTATTCATGGAAAAAAGCGGGAGAGAAGATTTCCTTATACTGCGGCAGGAAAGCAGCATCTTTTTTCGTATAGCAGGTAGAGGCTTTTGCCTGGGTGCGGTATTCCTTTTCGACATAGACAGCTACGCTCTTATGAATGGCAGTATCTTCTGCCGGGAGGTAATAGTAATTTTTGTAGTCCGGATAAAAGTATTTCAGAGAGCCTTCATAGACCGGAACTGACAGCGAAAACCGGTCTTTTGCAAGATGCAGAAAAATATTATCCTTTCGGATGGACAGATGTGTCGGGAACGCATATTCTGGGATTCCGTGGATGAAAAGTTCGGTGGCGGGCTGCTTATTTAAATCCGTGTATGGATGGGGCTCTGCCGCGGTGATCTTGTAATGTCCATTGAAAAATTCTTCGTATGCCATGAGCTGGATCAATGGGAGCATGCCGCACACATCATCATGATTGTGGAGAAGCAGAAGCGAAAGCGCGGTATCGGAAGGAGATTTTTTGTATTTCTGATAAACCGGGATTAGATCGCCGCCGCTTTTTTCGTCTTCACGGTCGATGCCCAGAAAGATTTCCAGCGTTTTCTGCTTGTAGTTATCAAGTCCTAAGATTTTTTTATATTTGGAAACAGATTTGAAAATATCGATATAGGAAAAATTTAAAAATGGGTCTTTCAGATGAAATTGGCTGTATTTTGCTTTTAAAAATGGAATGTCAAAACCAAGTCCATTGAATGACAGGATCGTATCAAACTGGGAGAGCAGGGAGGAAAATGCCTCTAAAAGTTCACCTTGTTCCTCTTCCTGCTCGGCGAAAAATTGGACAATGTGAAAATTTTCACTGTCGCGGTAGCCGCATCCAATCAGATACAAATCATTTCGAACCGGTGAAAAACCGGTAGTTTCAATATCAAAAAAAATACTGTTTTCAGTAAAATATTTTTCTTCCAGACGGTTTGCCGGCCGATAGAAAATACGGTCTTTTTTGGTGATCATAAAAATGCCTCTTTTCGTCATTTTGTGTGAGTAATTATAGCATAAAATTGTTGATATTTCTGGAAAAAATACAAAAAAAATACAAATTTGGTGTAACTTCGGTGGGATATTGTGTTATAATTATAACGCTAGTACAATAGTATTGTACATGTGAATGAGATAACAATTTTAAAGAGAAAGTGGGGCACGAAAAATGGGTTTATTGACATTTAAAGGCGGTGTCCATCCTTATGAAGGAAAGGACTTATCCAAAGATACGCCGACACGTGAATTATTACCCAAAGGCGAACTGGTTTATCCGGTATCTCAGCATATCGGGGCACCGGCAAAACCGATTGTTGCTGTTGGCGATACGGTGTTGAAAGGCCAGATGATTGCAGAGGCAGGAGGGTTTGTATCGTCTCCGATATTTTCATCGGTATCCGGAACGGTAAAAGCAATCGAACCTCGCCGTGTTGCGGTAGGTGATATGGTAAATTCCATTATCATTGAAAATGACGGTGAATACAAGGAGGTTGCCTATACGCCGGTGGACGACATTGATTCACTTTCAAAGGAAGAGATCATTGAGCGTATTAAAAATGCAGGTGTCGTAGGTATGGGTGGTGCAGGTTTCCCTACCCATGTAAAATTATCACCAAAGGAACCGGAAAAGATCGATTATGTAATTGCAAACTGTGCGGAGTGCGAACCTTATCTGACATCGGATTACCGCAGAATGATGGAAGATCCGGAGAAATTAGTAGAAGGTATGCGCATTGCACTGCAGCTGTTTGACAATGCAAAGGGCGTTTTCGGTGTAGAGAACAACAAGCCGGACTGTATCGCCAAGTTAAAAGAGCTTGTAAAAGATGAGCCGCGCATGGAAGTTGCAGAGCTTATGACAAAGTATCCGCAGGGTGGAGAGCGTCAGTTAATCTATGCAGTGACAGGACGCGCGATCAACTCTAAGATGCTTCCGGCAGATGCAGGCTGTGTCGTAGACAACGTAGAAACGCTGGTTTCTGTTTACAATGCGGTAAAACTTGGAAAACCGGTCATGGAACGAATCTTTACCGTGACAGGAGATGCAGTGAACGAGCCATGCAATTTCCGTTTCAGCATTGGTATGAATTTCCAGGAACTTTTGGATGCGGCAGGCGGATTCAAAACGCAGCCGGAGAAATTGATCGCAGGTGGTCCTATGATGGGATTTGCGCTGTTTGATTTGAATATTCCGACTACAAAAACGACTTCAGCCCTGTTATGTCTGACGAAAGATGAAGTGGCAGAGTTCGAAGAGTCTCCGTGTATCAACTGCGGACGTTGTGTAGAGGCCTGTCCGGAACTCTTAGTTCCGTCCAGACTTGCAAAATTTGCAAACAACGGTCTGAATGATATGTTTGAAAAATGGAATGGTATGGAATGTGTTGAATGTGGCAGCTGCAGTTTTATCTGTCCGGCGAAGAGACAGCTTGCGCAGTCCATCAAGACAATGAAAAAGACAATTATTGCGGAAAGAAAAAAGAAATAACTTAAATACAATAGAAAGAGGTGGATATTTGTGAGTGATTTATATCATGTTTCTTCATCACCACATGTGCGGGATAAAGATACAACAAGCAAGATCATGTTGTATGTGATTATCGCATTATTACCAGCCAGCATTTTTGGTATTATTAACTTCGGACTTCACGCTTTGGTTTTGATCCTTGTGACCATTGCAAGCTGTGTGGCTACCGAATGGATCTTTGAAAAGATCATACATAAAAAAAGTACATTAAATGATTTGAGTGCTGTTGTGACAGGACTTCTTCTGGCACTCAACCTTCCTCCGACACTTCCTTGGTTGGAAGCGGTCATCGGTGGCGTGTTTGCGATCGCGATCGTAAAGATGATGTTCGGCGGACTGGGACAGAATTTCATGAACCCGGCATTGGGTGCAAGATGTTTTCTTTTGATCGCTTTTGCGGCAGATATGACAAAATTCGCATACGACGGTGTGACCGGAGCAACTCCGCTTGCACAGATCCGTAATGGCGAAGATGTAAATGTCATGGATATGCTGATCGGACGTATTCCTGGTACGATCGGTGAGACATCTGTGATCTGCATCCTGATCGGTGCAATCTTCCTGATCCTTATGGGTGTGATCGATCTTCGTATTCCGGGAACTTATATTGTAACATTTGTAATCTTTTTGATTCTGTTCAGCGGTCATGGATTTGACTGGAACTACATTGTGGCAGAGCTTTGCGGTGGTGGTCTGATGCTTGGTGCATTTTTCATGGCAACCGATTATGTCACATCTCCGATCACACCGTCAGGAAAATTCGTTTTTGGTATCTGTCTTGGTGTTTTGACCGGACTTTTCCGTGTCTGTGGTGCAAATGCGGAAGGTGTATCTTTTGCAATCATCTTAAGCAACCTGTTGGTACCGATCATCGAGAAATTCACAATACCAAAAGCATTTGGTCAGGTAAAGGAGGGAAAGAAGAATGAATAAGAGAATTGTTCATGATGCCCTTATTTTAACGGCTTTTACAGTGGTACTTGGTCTGATCCTCGGACTGGTACATGAAATTACAAAAGCACCGATCGAAGCGGCAAACCTGGCTACAACGCAGGCAGCGTATCAGAAAGTGTTTGAGGATGCGGATTCTTTCCAGGCAGTAGATGGATTTGACAAAGATGCTGCAACAGAAGCAGTTGTGGCACAGGGATTTGCAGATTCTGTTGACGATGCGCAGGAAGCGCTGGATGCAAGCGGCAATGTGATCGGTTATGTTATCACAGTAACAGCGAAAGATGCCAGTCAGGCAAATATCAGCTTTTCCGTTGGTATTCAGAATGATGGAACGGTAAATGGCTATTCTATCACCAGCATCAGTGAAACACCTGGTCTTGGTATGAAAGTAGAAGAGGAAAGCTTCTATTCACAGTTCCAGAATAAAAAAGTAGATTCTTTTGAAGTGGTAAAACAGGCACCTTCTTCTGATAATCAGATTGAGTCCATCTCTGGTGCAACGATTTCTTCCAGAGCAATGGCGAATGGTGTGAATGCTGCACTTGCATATTTCAACAGTGAATTGGGAGGTGCACAGTAATGAATAAAAATGTAGAACGTTTGTATAACGGTATTATTAAGGAAAACCCGACGTTTGTACTGATGCTCGGTATGTGTCCGACGCTTGCGGTAACATCATCCGCGGTCAACGGACTTGGCATGGGGCTTTCCACAACTGTTGTACTTATTTTATCAAACCTTTTAATCTCGGCATTTCGTAAAGTGATACCTGGCGGTGTCCGTATGCCGGCATATATCGTGATCGTTGCGTCACTGGTTACTGTGGTACAGTTTATCATGGAAGCCTATACGCCAAGCCTTTCAGCAGCTCTGGGTGTTTATATTCCGCTTATTGTTGTAAACTGTATCATCCTTGGCCGTGCAGAAAGTTATGCGTCTAAGAATCCGGTTGTTCCGTCTATCTTTGATGGACTTGGCATGGGTCTTGGATTTACCGTGGGACTTACCAGTATAGGTCTGGTCAGAGAATTTCTTGGTGCCGGACAGCTTTTCGGTTTCCAGGTACTTTCTTTAAGCTGGTTTACACCGATTACGATCTTTGTTATGGCTCCTGGAGCATTCCTCGTATTGTCATTCCTTGTAGCAGGAATGAACATCATCCGTAAGAAAATGGATGCAAAAGGAAAACCGCTTGCGGCACCTTCCGGCTGTCTGACAGGTGATTGCGCATCCTGCGGTCAGTCTGCAATGTGTACCGGTAAAAAAGCAGAGACAACAAAAGCAGAATAGGAGGATAGATACAGATGAAAGAATTAATTTTACTTGCAGTTGGCGCTGCAATCGTAAACAACGTTGTATTGAGCCAGTTCCTTGGTATCTGTCCGTTCTTAGGTGTATCCAAGAAAACAGAGACCGCTGCCGGAATGGGTGGAGCTGTAATTTTCGTAATTACGATATCTTCCTTTATCACGGCACTGATTTACAAGTTTATCTTGCTGCCGCTTAACATCGATTATCTGAAGACAATCGTATATATTCTTGTTATCGCGGCACTGGTTCAGTTTGTAGAGATGTTCTTAAAGAAATCCATGCCGGCTTTATATCAGTCACTGGGTGTGTATCTGCCGCTTATCACAACAAACTGTGCGGTACTTGGTGTCTGCCTGACCAACGTTACGAAAGAGTATGGCATTCTGGAAAGCGTTGTAAACGGATTTGCAACAGCATTTGGATTTTTCATTGCTATTGTACTTATGGCAGGACTTCGTGAAAAGATTGAATACAATGATATCCCAAAGACATTTCAGGGAACAGCTATTGTACTGATTACAGCTTGCCTGATGTCAATCGCGTTTATGGGATTTTCAGGCATGATTTAGGAGGGAAAATAAAATGAGCGTAACAGCGATTATTACTGCAGCCATTGTAGTTGGATGCGTAGGTATTCTTATTGGATTTTTCCTTGGAATTGCCGGAGAAAAATTCAAAGTAGAAGTAGATGAAAGAGAAGAAGCCATTCTTGAAGTCCTTCCGGGAAACAACTGTGGTGGATGCGGATATGCAGGATGTTCCGGTCTGGCAGCAGCGATCGTAAAAGGGGAGGCTCCGGTCAACCAGTGTCCGGTCGGCGGTGCTCCGATTGCCGCTAAGGTCGGCGAAATCATGGGCGTAAAAGCAGAAGAAGGCACAAAACAGGTAGCTTTCGTAAAATGTGCCGGAAATTGTGAAAAGGCAAACCGTGATTATGAATACTCTGGAGTGGAAGACTGTGCTGCAATGGCATTTGTACCAAACGGCGGACCAAAGTCCTGTAATTATGGATGCCTTGGTTATGGAAGCTGTGTGAAGGCTTGTCCGTTTGATGCGATCCATATCGTGGATGGAATTGCACAGGTAGATAAAGAAGTATGTAAAGCCTGTGGTAAATGTGTGGCTGCATGTCCGAAACATTTGATCGAACTTGTGCCGTATGATGCAAAGCATCTGGTACAGTGCAGCTCAAAAGATAAGGGCAAAGATGTCATGAAGGCTTGTTCAGTTGGCTGTATTGGATGTCATCTCTGTGAGAAGAATTGCCCGAGTGATGCAATTCATGTCATTGATAATGTTGCTTACATTGATCAGACAAAATGTACGGGCTGTGGTGTGTGTGCACAGAAGTGTCCGAAGAAGATTATTTTATAATTCTTTTTATAAAAAGAAGGAAGGCATTCGGGAAAACGGATGCCTTCCTTTGTTTGTTAGGGCAAGGCCCTGTTTGCCATTGTGG
>CAYMCM010000082.1:0-8604 GCA_964388945.1 uncultured Roseburia sp. | reverse complement strand
TCTCTCGGCGCACAGACTCTGGTGCTCGGCTATGAAGAACATGATTATGCGACAGCTTCCATCAGCCATCTGCCGCATGTCATTGCCGCCACGCTGGTCAATCTCATTTCCTCGATCGACAATGAAGAAGAAACCATGAAGACCATTGCCGCTGGCGGTTTCCGTGATATTACAAGGATTGCATCCTCTTCCCCGGTCATGTGGCAGCACATCTGTCTCTCAAACCGGGAACAGATCTTAAAACTGATTGATCACTACACTGAAGCTTTGCAGAATATACGTTCTTTAGTTGATGAAAAAGATGCCGAAAAGATCTATGATTTCTTTTCATCTGCAAAAGATTACCGGGATTCCATCACAGTCAAAACATCCGGTTCGATTAAAAAAGTATATGAATTTTACTGCGATCTGATCGATGAGGCAGGCGGTATCGCCACGATCGCCACGATCCTTGCAAGCAACCATTTAAGTATCAAAAATATCGGCATTCTTCACAACCGGGAATTTGAAAGCGGTGTACTTCATATTGAAATGTATGAACAAAATGCTCTCGATACGGCAATTTCTCTGCTAAAAAAATATCATTATACAGTTTACGAACGTTAATGCTTTAATCTACGGAAAGGATAATTTTATCATGCTAGAAATTCATGCAACGTCTTCTCTTCATGGAGAAGTAACGATTCCGGGTGACAAATCCATCTCACATCGTTCAATCATGTTCGGTTCGATTTCCAATGGCATCACGGAAGTAACTCATTTTTTGGAGGGAGCAGACTGTCTCTCCACGATCGCCTGTTTTCGGAAAATGGGGATTAACATTGAACGTGACCACGATACGATCACAATCCATGGAAAAGGTCTGCACGGACTTTCGGCACCTGCCGGGACACTGGATGTCGGAAACAGCGGAACCACGACCAGACTGATCTCCGGTATTCTTGCCGGTCAGCCTTTTTGGACTACGCTAAACGGAGATGCTTCTATTCAAAAGCGTCCCATGAAACGTATTTTTACCCCACTTTCTTCTATGGGAGCACGTTTTGAAAGTTTAAATGGAAATGACTGTGCTCCTTTTACGGTTCACGGAGGCCATCTTCATGGCATTCATTATGATTCTCCAGTTGCTTCGGCACAGGTAAAGTCTGCTGTTCTTCTTGCCGGACTTTATTCGGACGGAATCACCAGTGTAACAGAACCTGTTCTCTCCCGTAATCACACTGAGCTTATGCTCAGCGGATTTGGTGCTGACATTACCTCTTCCGGCACTACCGCTTCCATCAAACCGGAACCAGATCTGTACGGACAGCAAATTCAGATTCCTGGTGACATTTCTTCTGCGGCATACTTTATTGCTCTTGGACTTATCACACCAAATTCCGAGATTTTAATAAAGAATGTCGGCGTAAATCCTACCAGAGATGGTATCATACAGGCAGCCCTTGCCATGGGCGGCGATCTTACACTTTTAAATAAGCGGACTGTTTCCGGCGAACCGGTTGCCGACATTTTAGTTAAAAGCAGTTCCCTGCACGGTGTTTCTATCGGAGGGGATTTAATCCCGACATTGATTGATGAGCTGCCTGTAATTGCAGTTATGGCGGCCTTTGCAGAAGGAACTACTACCATTAAAGATGCACAGGAGCTTCGGGTAAAGGAATCTGACCGTATTGCAGTTGTAACTGAAAATCTCTCTGCAATGGGCGGAAATATCACTCCTACCGAAGATGGAATGATCATTGAAGGCGGTATCCCGCTTCACGGAACTTGTATTCAGACATATTTAGACCACCGGATCGCTATGTCCTTTGCGATTGCAGGATTAAATGCTGATGGCGAAACCACTTTCGATGATAAAGATGTTGTCACGATCTCTTATCCTTCATTTTTTGAAGATATCGAAAAGCTCACACGTTAAATCCGCAAAAAAATGACACCTGCCGTTTTTTACACATTGCACAAAGCCCCTGCCGTTTTTCCCGGCAGGGGCTTTGTAAACTTATTCCTTTTTTATTCTGCCGGAATCACTAAAATCTGTCCCGGATAAATCAAACCGCCTGTACCAACAACATCCTTGTTTGCATCATCGATAACAGTATATTTTGCACCGTTGCCATAAAATTTCTTTGCAATGCTCCATAAACAATCACCCTCTTTTACGGTATAATCCTGTCCACAAGAAGACGCAGAAGTATTTGCTGTTTCCTGTTCCTGAAGTTCTGTTCCTTCTGCCAAAGATTTATCTGTAATGATCAGTCCATTCTCATCTGTTTTTGTTAAATCTGTATCCTTTAAAGTTATGCCTCTGATTCCATCGAAGTAAATCGTAGCATCCACATTCCATGTTCCGCTATATCCTTCCGGAACAATCGAATTACACCATACTGCAAACTTAGTTATATCATCTGTTTTTAGTGTACCTCCCTCTTTTCCTACAAAGGAACTGAACGGAACTGTTACACACTGCGCATTCGTTCCTTTCACAAAATCCGTTAAATAAACCTCGAATTCTTCCCCCGAACCGTCCGTGAGCTGAACCACCAGTTTCTGTCCTTCTCCATCTGGCAAAACCCACATTTCCAACGCATTATATGCCGAGAAATCCTTTGATGGCAAAGAAGATTTTATTCTTCCTGCCCATACTTCATTTCCGGTTGTAGAAAGTGTGTAGTGGAATGCTCCTCCATACGTTCCATCACTTTTATGCTCTGTATCCAGCAAGAATTCCGCACTGCATCCTGCTGCTGCATTTTCTGTATATCCTGCATCTAGCAAACCATCACTTCCAGAATAAAAATCAAAATTTTCTATTACATTCTCCGGTGCTGTTTCTTTTTCTTTCCCTACACTTATATTTTTCAGTTGTGCAATCTGCACTCCATCAGCAACCAGCGTAATAGTTGCTACATCGGTAGGTTCTATCTGTTGAATCGTTGCCTGATCTATTACAGCCGTATAGATTTCCGTATCTTCCACATCCGATTCTGCCGTCAACACTGCTTTTTTCGCATTGCATGTATTTTCTACTATAAACTGTACCTCAGCTGCATTTTTTACAGATGCCTTTAATTCTTCCTTTTCTAAAATTGTTGCCAATTCAAACGGATAAATCATATAACCATGTGCGTTTGCATATTTCTCATTTGCTACATCCGATAACGCTTCAATATTGTTATAAAAATTGGTTCCGTTTCCAAAAACAGAAGAACTATCATTATAAAAATCAATAAATTCGTTTATCATTTCTTGTCCATAGCTGTCATCACACTTATATGGAACATAGAAATTCGTATCACTAAAATTTGCCCACACCAAAAAATACGGCATGTTATTTTTCTTTGCAATTTCATTTACTTTTAAATACCAGTTTGTACCGGCTGCTTCTTCTCTTATTGGATTTCCTTTTACTAAAAGACCTTCGTTATCCGAACCGTCCTTTTTCATCACTCTGACACCGCACTCTGAAATTGAAGCTATTTTTCCTTTCTTTGCCGCCAGTCCTGAAACCACTTCACAGGTTTTATCCATGTTTTCAAAAAATGAACCATCCGATTCTGCCGGATAGGTGTTATAATCATCGTAATAATCAAACGAAAGAATGTCTACGTATTCGTCACCCGGATATCTGGTCAAATAATCTTCTTCGGAGGTCAGCGGTCCGTTTGGGGAATACACATACAGCATATTATGTACGCCCTGACTTTCCAGATAATCTTTGGTATAACGATACAAACTCTTGTATGTCTCAATGCTGTTCGTAGAACCCCACCAGAACCACGAACCGGTATTTTCATGAAACGGTCGAAAAATAACCGGAATATTATCCTGCTGTAATGCTTTTGCATAATTAACCACAATATCTAAATACGCATGAAACACTTCGTTATATGTTCCACCCGGAAGAATCTGCTCTGCACAGGTATTGCTCAAATCTTTCGCTTCGCTAAAATCACAATTATAAAAATCATAACTTCCATCTGCATTTTTCTTGATCTTATCATTTGTAAAATTTGGCATATGGGTAGATAATGTAATGATTGCTCCGTTCTCTGCCGCCTTTTTGCTATATGCAATAGAATTTTCCAGCGCAGATGCCGCATCTGTTCCCCCTGCTTCTGAACCAGTTAATGCAAGAGTATCTAACCCAAAGATACCACTGACAGAACCCGTTGCATCGTACACATCACCAAGCTCTGCATTTTTGTTTACAGAACAGCTCACATCATTCTGATGTCCGAATAATACCTGATCGTTTTCACTTAATGCAGAAAGATAAGCAAATAATGCTCTTGCACTATCATTCGCATTTGCATCTGCAACCGGAACAGAATTTTTAGAATACGTTATATTTGCCTGTGTTCCCAATCCCGGTTCAGATGTGATCTTCACAAAATCTTCGGTTGCATTTTTCTGAGACAATACCACACCTTCTTCCGATGACGTTTCTTCTGCCTGCAAAATATCAATTGCAAAAATCTGGTTTACTACCGGTGCCTGTGTTATGAGCGCCGTTGCCATCACCCCTGTCAACAGCCTTTTAAATTTTTGGTGCATTTTTTTCTCCTCTTCCCTTCCTGCCGATCGTAACACTATTTCATTACCCATCAGTTACGATTAGCCTTTTTGTTGTTTATTATTATAGTTTTTTAGGCAATTTTAGTCAATCATATAGTTGTAAAAAAGTGTTTTTTAGTCATTTTTATGGTTTTTAATCCTTTTTTATAAGTTTGGGCATGCTATTTTTGTATATATCGACCATGTTTCTACCGTCACTATTACAGAAAAAAGACACAATCTCTCCCAACTCCGGAGAAACTGTGTCTCTTTCTTTTTAGCCTTTTTTAGTTAAAAGCGGTGGTTTGCGGAATGTTCCTTACACCACGCTTCTGATCTCTCATAACTCCATTCCGGTTTATGATAAAGATCCCATGCTGACCTCGTATCAGCAAGTTTTTGCTTCTTATAATCTGCCACTGCTTTTTCATAAGTATCTAACGGCACCGTAAGCATTCCCTGCTCATCGAAGAAACAGGAATTATAAGTCGCATCCGGATTGTATAACAGTTCCCGATTCTCCAAATACATGGCATCCCCGAAACTGAAAAAACGATACTTTGCTTTTACGGCAATCCGATATGCATTCAGAATATTCTCCCGTCCGGTCAACGCCGCAACAAGCATAACGAGTGTTGACTCCGGCAGATGAAAATTGGTAATCAGTCCATCAATCACTTTATAACGATAACCCGGATAAATAAAGATTTCTGTCCAACCACTCTTTTCCGTCAGAAATCCTTTTTCATCCGCAGCCGCCTCAAGCGTCCTGGTACTGGTCGTTCCGACCGTGATCACGCGATGCCCCTCTTTTTTGGCATGGTTGATCTTGTCCGCCTCTTTTTGCTCAATCCGGTAAAACTCCGAGTGCATATGATGCTTTTGCACCTCATCCTCTTTCACCGGACGAAAAGTTCCAAGACCAACATGCAGCGTCACTTCCGCAATCTCCACGCCCATCTCTTTTATCTCTGCAAGCAGATCTTTTGTAAAATGAAGTCCCGCAGTCGGTGCGGCTGCTGACCCGTCATACTTTGCATAAACCGTCTGATAACGGTTCCTGTCTTTAAGCTGATGTGTGATATATGGCGGCAGCGGCATCTGACCCAGCCGGTCTAAGATCTCCTCAAAAATCCCTTCATAATGAAACTGGATCAGACGATTTCCCTCTTCTACAACATCGATAACTTCACCGGTTACAATACCCTCTCCAAAAACTATCTTTGTTCCAGGCTTTGCCTTTTTTCCCGGCTTTACCAATGTTTCCCAAACATCATTTTCCCGGCGTTTTAAGAGTAAAATCTCTATCTTTGCCTGTGTTCCCTCTTTTACACCATAGAGTCTTGCCGGAATTACTTTTGTATTGTTGATGACCAGGCAGTCTCCCGGCTTTAAATACGTTTTGATATCCTTAAAAATGCGGTGTTCCATTTCTCCCGGTCTCTTTTTCAATACAAGAAGCCGGGAACCGGAACGGTCTTCCAACGGATCTTGCGCGATCAGTTCCTTTGGAAGATCATAATCAAACTCTTTTACGTCCATGTTCCCTTACACTTTCTCTATTTTCTAAGCTCGATACCCATATTTTCCAGAGCTTTCAAAATCTTTGTCATGGCACCGGAAATATCTGTTTCCTCGAGATTCCGATCTTTCGCACGGAATACCAGTGAGTATGCCACTGATTTATAACCGCCTCTGATCTGTGCACCCTCGTAAATATCAAACAACTGGTAGCTCTCTAAATTCTTTCCGCCTTTTTCGTCAAATACTTTTTCAATATCTCCTGCAAGGATTTCCTTCGGAACCAGCATACTGATGTCACGAGTAGCTGCCGGGAATTTTGCGATTCCCTCATATTTACGGTCAAATGTCGCACGGTTTACAATTTCCGGCATATCGATCACTGCGATATAAACACGGTCTTTGATGTTATAATTTGCAGCCACGGTCGGGTGAACTTCTCCGAGATAACCGATAACGGCTCCATCATAGACAACATTTGCCTGACGTCCCGGATGAAGGTATGTCTTTCCGGCATTCGGATCATATTCCGGTTTCTTTCGCATACCGACTTTATACAGAAATTCTTCGATCACACCTTTCATGGTATAAAAATCACCGTCTCCGTACATACCAAGCGTAAACTGCATCCGCTCATCCGGCAATTCCGTAACTGGAACCTGCTTCGGAAGATAAATATTTCCAAGTTCATAGAGACGCACGTTTTTGTTTCTGCGGTTATAATTAGTAGACAGTGAGGTCAGCATACCATTTAAAGAGCAGGTACGCATCACACTGAAATCTTCTCCCAGAGGATTTGCGATCGTTACCGTCTGACGCAGTTTGGAATCTTCCGGCAGCAGCAGCTTGTCAAATACCTTTGGACTTTCAAATGAATAGGTCATTCCCTGTGAAAATCCGCAGAATTCCGCGATTTCTCTTGCCATGCTCTCGATACGGAGTTTGAATGGAAGCATTCCAGTAGTCGCCTCTCCGCTCGGCAGTGTCATCGGAATGTTTGCATAGCCAAAGAATCTTGCAACTTCTTCCGCAAGATCCGCATCACATTCAAGATCCTGTCTCCATGACGGAACCAACACTTCTCCTGTGCTCTCATCATAACCCAGATCAATCTTTTTGAAGTAAGAAAGCATGGTTTCCGGCGTAATATCTGTTCCAAGCAGACGATTGTATTTTTCCGGCTCAAACGGAATTCTCATACCCTCTTTTTTCACCGGATAAACATCAACTGCTTTGCCTACCACTTCACCTGCACCCAGTTCTTCGATGAGCTGGCATGCACGATCCATCGCTTCCATGGCAAGGTTTGGATCAAGACCTTTTTCGAATTTTGCAGATGCATCGGTACGCATACCGACTTTTTTACCGGAGAGACGGATATTTGTTCCATCAAAGCATGCTGCTTCAAACAACATTGTTGTCACATCATCGGTGATCATAGAGTTTTCACCGCCCATAATGCCAGCCATACCAATGGCTTTTTTGCCGTCACAGATCATCAATACAGAATCATCCAGCGTACGCTCCTGACCATCAAGTGTCACGAATTTTTCATTTTTTTCTGCACGGCGTACTACGATCTCTTTTCCTTCGATCTTGTCAAGGTCATAGGCATGCATCGGCTGACCGTATTCTTCCATGACATAGTTTGTGATGTCCACAATATTATTGATCGGGCGGATTCCCTGTGCCGCAAGTCTGCGCTGCATCCATTCCGGTGAAGGGGCGATCTTGATATTCTTTACCACTCTTGCGGTATAACGTGAGCAGAGATTGGTATCCTTTACGGTAACCTTGATATAATCATTGACATCCTCGTTATTTCCGGTTTTATTTACAACCGGCGGAACAAATTCTTTCCCGAACGTTGCTGCCGCTTCTCTGGCAATTCCAAGGATGGAAAAGCAGTCCACGCGGTTTGATGTGATCTCATATTCCACAACCACATCATCGAGTCCTAATACTTTGACCGCATCACTGCCGACCACTGCCGCATCATCAAAAATATAGATTCCCTCTACCGGCGCGTTTGGATACATATCACGGTTCGAACCGAGTTCTTCGATCGAGCACATCATGCCGTTTGACTCTATGCCGCGCAGCTTGCCTTTTTTGATCTTGATTCCGCCTTCAGTCACACTGCCGTCATGTCCCCCGGCTACACGTCCACCATCTAAAACAACCGGCACTTTATCTCCTTCTCTGACATTCGGTGCCCCGGTCACGATCTGAATTGGTTCTTTTGCACCAATATCAACCTGACAGATAATCAGCTTATCCGCATCCGGATGCTTTTCAATCTTTTTAATCTGTCCAACCACGATCTTCTCCAGATTTTCGTCCAGTCTGGTATATCCTTCCACTTTTGAGCCGGATAACGTCATGGCATCCATATATTCCTGTGCAGTACAGTCAAGTCCCGGCACTAAATCTTTGATCCATTTTAATGAAGTATTCATTTTGGTTTTCTCCTTGTTTTTCTATTTCTTGCTAAGCCTTCTTCAAAAGTTTTCTTCTATCTGTCAGATC
>CAYMCM010000081.1:0-8868 GCA_964388945.1 uncultured Roseburia sp. | reverse complement strand
ATCGACACACATGTAAAAAAACTCCGCAATAAAATGGGCGAAAAAGGTGAGTACATCAAAACGATCTGGGGAATGGGCTACAAATTTTCGGCAGATCCGGAATGAAACGAAGATGACGGGAAAGCCGGGAGGACAAAATGAAAAAGCAAAAAACACACAAAGCATATTCTATCACGGGGCAGATCGCAGGAATCATCATCGGACTTGTTATTGGTACGGTGGTACTTTGCTGGCTGCTCAACACGGTGTTTTTGGAAGCATATTATGTAAGAAGCAAGCAGAAGCTTCTGGTGGACGGTTTTGTCAGGGTGGACCGGGCGTGTGAGGAAGATGAGCTTCAGTCTGCGGACTTTTCTATTGAGTTTGATAAGATCTGTTCAAACAGTAATATTACGATCCTCATCATCGATTCGGACGGAAATGTGATAAAATCTTCGGCACGTGATACCCAGATGATGCACGAACAGTTTATGGCGGCAATTTTTGGGACCGTAAACGGAGCGACAGACAGCATTGCTGCTGGTGAGAATTACAAGATCATACGTCAGACGGATGATCGGCTGCAGACGGAATATTATGTTCTGTGGGGGATTCTGCCGGACGGAAATCTGATCATGATGCGTACACCGCTTGAAAGCATCCGGGAAAGCGTAGTCATATCGAATCGCTTTTTGGCATATGTCGGGCTGGCGGCGATCGTTTTGAGTACGGTGACGATCATTTTTGTAACGAAGCGTGTCACGATGCCGGTTTTGGAACTGACTGAGATATCGCGGCGCATGATCGGACTGGATTTTGATGCAAAATATCAGGGAAACGGAAAAGGAAAAAACGAAATCGATCAGCTCGGAGAACACATGAACCAGCTTTCGGAGACACTTGAGCGTACTATTTCAGAACTGAAAAGTGCCAATAATGAATTAAAGTTAGACAATGAGCGAAAGACTGAGATAGATGAAATGCGAAAGGAATTTCTTTCCAACGTTTCTCATGAATTGAAGACACCGCTCGCACTGATCCAGGGTTATGCAGAGGGCTTGCAGGAGTGCATCAACGATGACGCGGAGAGCCGCAGCTTTTACTGTGATGTGATCATTGACGAGGCGGACAAGATGAATCAGATGGTAAAGAAGCTTCTGACGTTAAACCAGTTGGAGTTCGGAAATGATATGGTGATGATCGAACGTTTTGACATAACAGAGCTGATACGAGGTGTCTTAGATGCATCGGCAATCCTGTTAGAACAAAACGGGATCACGGCAGATTTTGCGGAGACGGAACCGATGTATGTCTGGGCAGATGAGTTTAAGATTGAGGAAGTTATCACAAATTATCTGAGCAATGCGATCCATCACGCAGATTTTGAAAAGAAGATATCAGTGTTTTATACGAAAAAAGAGGACTGTTTGAGGATTAGTGTGTTCAATACAGGAACGCCGATCCAGGAAGAGGATCTTCCGAATCTCTGGATCAAATTCTATAAGGTAGATAAAGCAAGAACAAGGGAATATGGCGGAAGTGGTATCGGGCTTTCGATCGTCAAGGCGATCATGGATTCACTGCATCGGGAATGCGGTGTGGTAAACCACGAAAATGGTGTTGAATTTTGGCTGGAATTGGATATAAATAGCAAATAGTAGTTGTTTCATTGTTTGAAAAATGCTATACTATTAGAAGTGTTAACAGTTATTTCTCAAGGAGAGATGGTATGAAAAAGGTAAGAGCAAAGCTGGGTATGGGTTTGCTGTTTTCGGCACTTGTGTTGACGACTGGGTGCGGTGAGAAGGCAATTCAGCTCACGGAGGAAGAAGAAGGGCTGATCGTGGATTATACGGCGCACGTGGTGTCGAAGTTTAATACAAGACAGCCGGATGGACTGGTTTATGTTAATGTTATGGAGGAAGAGAGCGAGGAGCCGGTAACGACAGAGCAGGAAGAAGAAACAGAAGAGGCAGCACAGGAGCTGACGACAGGAGGAACAGAACTGACTGCCGGACAGGAGGCAGATGTGGAGCAGCCTGTTTCGATGACGCTTACACA
Organism: uncultured Roseburia sp.; assembly: GCA_964388945.1. Lineage (GTDB taxonomy): Bacteria > Bacillota > Clostridia > Lachnospirales > Lachnospiraceae > Roseburia_D. The sequence goes on along the minus strand of CAYMCM010000081.1, from coordinate 6,828 downwards.
GGCGCTCGGACTCGCAGGCGTGGATGCACAGGTAACAGCCACAGAACTGAAACCTTCATATGAAGAGGGCGGCTATTATGTGATGGATGCGTCGGCGGGAAAGACTTTTCTGGTGGTACATATAGCGTTGAGCAATCAGACCACAGAAGATATAAATTGTGATCTGCTTTCGGGACAGCCGCAGTTTCAGGCTGCCATAAATGGTATGGGAGCAGTGTCGGCGGAACTGACAGTTCTGTTAAATGATCTTAGTACCTATCAGGGCACACTTGAGGCAGGAAGCAGTACAGATACCGTTCTTCTGTTTCAGGTTCCGGCGGACGGTGTGACACAGGTGGATACACTCACGTTAAAGCTTACATGGAATGGAAACAGTTATGAGATTCCATGTTTGTAAAGATGAGTGATGGAAAATGGATTCCGTGAAAAAAGCGGTGCAGAATAAGTCGCATTATGCTATAATAAATTTAGTTATACAAGAATACTTCGGGAGGAAATGTCGATGGAGACAAATATTTTATTGGAAAATGGAACAAATGAGTTGGAAGTATTAGAGTTTACGCTTAATGATAATCATTATGGAATAAATGTTGCTAAGATTCGTGAAATCTTATCTTATCAGCCGGTCACACCGGTGCCGAATGCGCATGAGAGCGTGGAAGGAATCTTTATGCCGCGTGATACGATGATCACGGTCATCAGCTTAAAAAAGAGTCTGGGACTGCCGGAAACGAATGATCAGGGGCTGTTTATTATTACAAACTTTAATAAGCTGAACATTGCGTTCCATGTAGATACAGTGGTTGGAATACACCGTGTTTCGTGGGCGGAGATCATCAAACCGGATTCTACGATCAATGCGACAGAGAGCGGAGTTTCTACCGGTGTTATCAAAATGGACAACAAACTGGTCGTGATTCTTGATTTTGAAAAGATCGTAACAGATATCAGCCCGGAAACAGGACTCAAAGTATCAGATATTGATGAACTTGGTGACAGAAGAAATAGAAGCGATTCTCCGATCCTGATTGCGGAGGACTCACATCTGCTGAGTAAACTGATCACAGACAGCCTGAAAAAGGCGGGATATACAAATCTGATCGTTACGATGGACGGTCAGGAAGCTTGGGACAAGCTTAAGGAATATCAAAAAGAAGGCGATGTGTTCGATAGAGTACATTGCATTATTACAGATATTGAGATGCCGCGTATGGACGGACATCGTCTTACGAAGCTGGTAAAAAGTGATGATGATCTGCAGAAGATACCGGTTGTTATCTTCTCATCTCTGGTAAATGAAGAAATGCGCAGAAAAGGCGAAGCGCTGGGAGCAGACGCGCAGCTTACAAAACCGGAGATCGGAAAACTGGTATCAGCGATTGATGGTTTGATCGATAAGCATGTAAAGTAAGCTTTTTGAGGTTGAATAGGGGGATGTGATTCGAACAGTCACATCCCCTAATGAGTATTAGAAGAAAACGGGGGTGCTGTTTGTGAGCGACACGGAAGAATATTTGGATGATCTGCTGGGATCACTTTCTGAAAATAACAAGAGTGAGAAAGCGGAAGATATGACTGGCGAAATGCCTGAAGCAATAGAAGAACAGAATGTGACAGAAGATCTTGCAGATCTGGATCTGGGAGGAAATTCATCAGAGGATGAAGCGTTTTTAAAACAGTTTGAACAGGAATTGGTAGGAACTCCGGAAGATGACCTGATGCGTCAGTTTGGACAGGAACTGGGTACGGATCAAGAGCAAAAGGAAGATGCGGTAACAGATGATACAGAAGCATTGATCGCAGATCTGGATGATATTTTAAATGGAAGTGGCGGAAGTGAAGAACAGGATGCTGCTCTGGCAGAGCCGGAAGTGCCGGAAATGGAGCAGGGAGCAGCACAAGCTGACATGAATGATATGGGTAGTTCAGACGAGGATCTGATGGCGCTTTTGTCCGGTATGACAGGAAGTGACGAACTGGCGGATGCAGATATATCCTCTGGAATGCCGGCAGCAGAACCGCAGATGGAGCCGGAGCAGCCGGTGGAATTTCAGGCGGCAGAACAAAACGATGGTTTGACGGAGGATCTATTCGGACTGGGTAGTCTGGACGGAATGGGAGATGGCGGTATTTTCGGAGAAGAAGAAGCAGTTGTTCCAGATGCCGCGGAAGAAAAAGAAGAAAAGAAAACTTCAAAAGATAAAAAAGCGAAGAAGGAAGGCGAAAAGAAAGAAGGGTTTCTTCAGAAACTTTCGCTGATTCTTTTTGGGGAAGATGATGAGGAAGAAGAACTTTCGGCGGATGATGAAAACAAGAAATTGTTAAAGGAACTGGATGCCGCAGGCGAGACTGATGCGGGAGCGGTGAAGCCGGAAGACAAGAAAGCAAGAAAGAAGCGGGAAAAAGCAGAAAAGAAGGAACAGAAAAAACAGGAGCAAGAGGCGAAAAAAGCAGAAAAAGCAAAGAAAGCGGCAAGCAAACCCAAGAAAGAAAAGAAACCGAAGGAAAAAGACAACACGCCGCCGCTGCCGAAAAAGCCGGTGATTCTGATTGCAGTAATGGCAGCTTCTATTTTTGCACTGATACAGCTTGGCAGTAATGCAGTTGGTTATTCGCTGTCTAAGGGAGATGCGAAAGACGCATACAGACAGGGAGATTATGTGGATGCATATGCAAAACTGGAAGGTATGGAGATCAAAGAAGCGGATGAAGCGTTTTACAACAAGATCGCGCTTCTTGCAGCAATTCAGGAAGAATATGATTCCTATCAGAGCATGATGCAGATCGGAGAGCCGGAGATGGCACTGGATTGTCTGATCCGGGGAATCGGAAGATGCAGCAATCATGCAGAAAGAGCGGAAGAATATGGTGTCACACCGGAAGTGAATGGCCTGAAGGGCGAGATGATACAGATCTTAACGGGTACATTTGGTGTGGATGAACAGCAGGCTTTGGATATTTATAAACTGCGCAGCCGTACAGAGTATACACTGGAACTGAAAAAAATACTGAAAGCAGCGGGCATGGAATAGGAGTTTGTATGATAGCGATTGTGGATTATGACGCCGGAAATTTAAAGAGTGTGGAAAAGGCGCTGGCATTTTTACAGGAAGAGTCGATAGTGACCAGAGATTTTAAAGAGATTGAAAAGGCAGATAAGGTGATTCTGCCGGGCGTTGGGTCCTTTGGTGCCGCGATGGATAATCTAAAGAAATATGAGTTGGACAAAGTGGTAAAGGAAGTGACAGCTTCCGGAAAACCATTTCTCGGCATCTGCCTCGGACTGCAGCTTTTGTTTAACGGAAGCGAGGAGAGCGAGGGCGTGGAAGGACTTGGGATTTTAGAAGGAGATATTCGAAAGATTCCGGATAAGCCGGGGCTTAAGATTCCGCATATTGGCTGGAATTCACTGACACTGGAAAATGATGGACGCCTGTTTTCGGGTTTCGCTGGAACGCCGTATGTCTATTTTGTGCATTCGTATTACTTGAAAGCGAAAGATGAAACGATCGTAAAAGCAGTCACAGAGTATTCGACAAAGGTTCATGCGTCTGTGGAAAAAGATAATGTGTTTGCATGTCAGTTCCATCCGGAGAAGAGTGGTACGACCGGTCTTTCAATCCTCAAAAACTTTGCAAAAATAGAGGGAGGTGTCGGCTGATGTTTACCAAAAGAATCATTCCGTGTCTGGATGTGAACAATGGAAGAGTGGTCAAGGGTGTCAACTTTGTAAACTTGAGAGATGCCGGAGATCCGGTTGAGATTGCGGCAGCGTATGACAAAGCGGGTGCTGACGAAGTGGTATTTTTGGACATTACAGCATCTTCCGATGCGCGTGGAACGGTAGTGGATATGGTGCGCCGGGTAGCAGAAAAGGTATTTATACCGTTTACGGTTGGCGGTGGTATCCGTACCGTAGAAGATTTTAAGGTGCTGCTTCGGGAAGGAGCGGATAAGATATCCATTAATTCGTCTGCGATTAATACACCGAAGCTGATCACAGACGCAGCAGAAAAATTTGGAAGCCAGTGTGTTGTGGTTGCAATCGATGCAAGAAAAAGAGAAGATGGTTCCGGCTGGAATGTGTATAAAAACGGCGGCAGGATTGATACTGGTCTGGACGCTGTGGAATGGGCAATGAAAGCAGATGCGCTTGGTGCAGGTGAAATCCTTTTGACCAGTATGGATTGTGATGGAACGAAAGCGGGATATGATCTGGAACTGACCAGACAGATCGCAGAAAATGTTTCGGTTCCGGTGATCGCATCGGGCGGAGCAGGTACAAAGGAACATTTTTATGAGGCACTTACCGAAGGAAAAGCGGATGCGGCATTGGCGGCATCACTGTTTCACTATAAAGAACTTGAGATCATGGATCTGAAAAATTATCTGGCAGGAAAAGGCGTATCTGTGCGAAGATAACCGGCAGGAAAAACAGATTGATAAAAAATAGGGAGATTTGCGGAGACGCAAATCTCCTTTTGCAGGAGATGAAAGAATATGGGAATGATTACAAATGACTGGCTGGATGCCATATCCGGAGAATTTAAGAAACCGTATTACCGGGAACTTTACAATTTTGTACGGGAAGAATACAGTAAGACCACGGTCTATCCGCCGGCAGACGATATTTTCAATGCGTTTCATTTTACGCCGTTAAGTCAGGTAAAAGTGCTTCTTTTAGGACAAGATCCGTACCACAATGTGAATCAGGCACATGGATTGAGTTTTTCAGTGCTGCCGGAGCAGAAGGAGATTCCGCCGTCGTTACAGAATATCTATAAGGAACTTGCAGATGATCTTGGATGCTATATTCCTAATAACGGCTATCTGAAGAAATGGGCGGATCAGGGGGTACTGCTTTTAAACACGGTACTCACGGTGCGGGCACATCAGGCAAATTCACATCAGGGCAGAGGCTGGGAGAAATTTACTGATGCGATCATTCAGGCGGTCAATGAGCAGGATCGTCCAATTGTGTATCTGCTCTGGGGCAGACCGGCACAGATGAAAAAATCGATGCTCACCAATCCGAAGCATCTGATCCTGACAGCACCGCATCCAAGTCCGCTGTCGGCATACCGCGGCTTCTTTGGGTGTAAACATTTTAGTAAAACAAATGAATTTTTGAAAGAAAATGGTGCAGAACCGATTGACTGGCAGATTGAGAATCTCTGATGAGATAAAATAAATAAAGACAAAATGAGGAGTGCCCCGATATCCTTTCGGATACCGGGGCTATTATGAAAAAATTAATCAATTGATAATGCCGTAAGTTATATATTGTTTCCCTTTCGATGGTTTTATAATACCAAACGAATATGAACAAAATATGAATAAAACTTTAATATACTGTAAAAATAAACAAAAACACGGTTTGAAATAAAAATTTCTTATAAAATATGTACAAAACAAGCTGAGAAAATAAAGAGAAACGGTGAAAAGATGTAAAAAAGCATAAATCTGCCGATATATATGATATAATAGAATCAGATAACAGGGATGTAGATTTTTTGTCAAAGGAGTGATCATATGTCGATGACAGTAAACAATAATAATTTGAATCAATTATTTTCTGGAGTTTTTGGGTGGAATAATAACAACAACAGTTCGTCATTGTTTGATTCCACATCCAATTTTGGAATCAATCTGACAGATTATGCGACCATAAAAAGCGGTTCCTATCGAAAGCTCTTAAAGGCTTATTATGCAAAAAATCCTGATGAGACAAAGAAAACACAGGATACTTTTAAGAAGGATCAGGTGCAGACGCAGAAAGAAAAAACGGAGATACTTGCCAAAGTAGAAAATTCTGCGGATGAAGCAAAGGAGGCGGCAGATGCACTTCTGGTGCAGGGAAACAAATCGGTTTTTAAAAAAGTAGAAAAGACGGATGATAAGGGCAATAAGACGACAGAATATGATACGGATGCTATTTATAAAGCGGTGGATAGATTTGTGAGCAGTTATAATAGCATGCTTGAACGTGCGGAAAATGTCAGTTATAACAGCATTACGAATGCGGCGGATACTGCGGTGCGCTATACAAAGGTGAATGAAAAAGCGCTGGAAAAGATCGGTATTGCGATTGACTCTGACAGTAAGCTTTCTCTTGATAAAGAGACATTTGGAAAAGCTGATATGGAACAGGTGAAAGCATTGTTTGGCAAAACAGGTTCCTATGGATATCAGATCTCGGCGAAAGCGTCTATGATCTCCTTTTATGCAGAACGGGCGGCTTCACAGACTGTTGGTTACGGAGATAGTGGGGCATATAGTTATACATATCGAAATGGCGGTCTGTATGATATAGGTATTTAAATTCTGAAATTTGAGCTGATTTATGATTGATACCGAGACCGCCCGGACGAAAAATGTTCGGGCGGTTCTTGTGCAAATGGTAGATTTCTTCATTCTTTTCTGCTATACTTTATTTGAAAGAAGTGTAAGACAAATTGGAATTTGGTGGTGATAATATGTTAATAAAAATAGGTGATTTTGAATTCACTGAAGTATGGGATGGCGTGTTCTATAAGAAACTTTCCAATTATCCACAGATAACAGATTGGGAGATTAGAACTATTATTGAATTTATAGAGTATGAAAAAAGATATGGCAGGGAATGTGTAATTGAATGTGAAGATAGTAATGTGTTAACGTTAGTTAACGAAGGTATCGCACATAAAGAAATGTATTTAAGCATACCACGACCGAAGTTGTTGACAGAATGTACAGCTTGTCCTTATAGAAAAGGATGTGTTACAGATTATGTATGTCATACGACTTCTGCTGATAATGCCATTAAAATATTTGAATGTGGAAAACTGT
>CAYMCM010000080.1:0-8995 GCA_964388945.1 uncultured Roseburia sp. | reverse complement strand
CGGTCGTCTTACCACTGGATTCCGGTCCATAGACCTCTATGATCCTTCCCTTCGGAAGTCCGCCAAGTCCCAGTGCAATGTCGAGACTGAGCGCTCCAGTCGGAACCGTCTCCACGTTCATACTTGTGCTCGGATCTCCAAGTTTCATGATGGATCCCTTGCCGTACTGTTTCTCAATCTGTGAAATTGCGGCATCCAGTGCCTTTAATTTATCTTCCTTTGCCATTTTTATTCTCCTTCTTGTGCGAACCTATGTTCGTTAAGCTATAATTTATGATATACTGCCTTTCCTTAAAAGTCAACTATTTTTTTCGAAAATACGTTCGTTTTTATCTGGGTTGGGAAATTCGCTATATGAAAAAAGAACAGTTGAAGACTTTCAACTGTTCTCATTATAAGTTCCAGGCTCTATTTTCGTCAAGCCTTATTTCAAAAGCTCCAATACTTCTTCTTTGGTCTGCACACCGACCGCCTTATCCTGAAATACACCCTTGTCCATTACAACCAGAGTGGGAATGCTCATGATCTGGTATTTCAGTGCCAGCGCCGCCTCTTCATCTACATTTACCTTGCCTACTTTCACTTTGCCTTCCAGTTCTTCTGCAAGTTCATCCACCACCGGAGCCATCATTTTGCAGGGACCGCACCATTCTGCCCAGAAATCCAGCAAAACCGGTATATCGCATGCCAATACTTCGTTTTCAAAATTGTCATTTGTGATCGTTACAACTGCCATAATGTTTTCCCCTTTCTCATTTTTTACTGTGCTGTTCCAAATTCAGACAGCTCAAGCCCTTCGTTTCTGTCCAGCGTCATTCCGACACTCCATGCATTTACAAATAAAAGGAGCGGATTTCCTTTCATATCCATGATCTTTTTCATATCGGATGTACCAGTAAGCCTGTCCATATCGATATCCGTATTTTTGATCCAGCGGATATGCTCATATGGAAGATTTTCCAGACGGATCTCTACATTGTATTCGCTCTCTAATCGAAATTTTAAAACGTCAAACTGCAGCACGCCTACCACACCTACGATGATTTCTTCCATACCGCCCTTATATTCCTGAAAAATCTGGATTGCACCTTCCTGTGCGATCTGTGTCACACCTTTCACGAACTGCTTGCGCTTCATGGAATCCACTAGACGCACTCTCGCAAAATGCTCCGGCGCAAACGTCGGGATTCCTTCAAACTCAAACTTGTCCTTTGCCGTGGTAAGCGTATCTCCGATCGAAAAAATACCCGGATCGAACACACCAATGATATCACCCGCATATGCTTCTTCAATGATCTTTCGTTCATCTGCCATGAGCTGCTGAGGCTGGGAAAGCTTGATCGTCTTTCCGCCCTGGATATGCTTTACCTCCATGCCCGCCGTAAATTTTCCGGAACAGATACGCATAAAGGCTACCCTGTCTCTGTGATTCTTATTCATATTTGCCTGAATTTTAAATACAAATGCGGAAAAATCCTCCGAAAACGGATCAATCTCTCCCACATCCGCTTTTCGCGGCAGCGGCGAATAAGTCATCTGTAAAAAGTGCTTCAAAAAAGTCTCAACACCAAAGTTTGTAAGTGCAGAGCCGAAAAATACCGGTGAAAGCTCTCCCTTTGATACCTTTTCCATATCAAATTCTGCGGATGCACCATCTAAAAGTTCAACCTCCTCCAAAAGCTGTTCTTTATACTCCGTTCCGATCTCCGCTTCCAGCGCAGGATCATCGACTGCGATCTCTTTTTCCAGACCTTCCTTCGTACCCTTTAAGGTATCCGAAAACGTCATGACCTTTTTGGTGTTCCGATCATATACGCCCTTAAAATTCTTACCGGAACCGATCGGCCAGTTGACCGGACAGGTTGCAATGCCAAGCTCCTTTTCAATCTCATCGAGCAGATCAAATGTATCATTGGCATCGCGGTCCATCTTATTGATAAACGTAAAGATCGGAATATGACGCATAACACAGACTTTAAAGAGTTTTCTCGTCTGCGCTTCCACACCTTTGGATGCGTCAATGACCATGACTGCGGAATCCGCAGCCATCAGGGTACGGTATGTGTCCTCTGAGAAGTCCTGATGTCCCGGTGTGTCCAGAATATTGATACAGTATCCGCCATAGTTAAACTGCAATACAGAAGATGTAACCGAAATACCTCTTTGCTTTTCGATTTCCATCCAGTCAGAGACCGCATGCCTCGCAGTCGCCTTTCCCTTTACGGAACCGGCAAGATTGATCGCTCCTCCGTAAAGCAGGAATTTTTCGGTCAGTGTCGTTTTACCGGCATCCGGATGTGATATGATCGCAAATGTTCTTCTTTTTTCTATTTCTTTTCTTAAATCAGCCAAAGGATTTTCCTCCCATTCTTTCCATAAAACTTCTTAAGTTTATAATACCATATCCGTATTGTCAAGAATGGAAGTTCCCTCGATCTTAGACGGAATGCCGAAATAAGACAGGATCGTTGCTCCGATATCACCAAAACCGTTTCTGGTTCCATAATTCACGCCCGCCTTTACCGGCTTGCCGTAAAGGACGAGCGGCACATACTCTCTTGAGTGGTCTGTGGACGGCGTGGACGGATCACAGCCATGATCGGCAGTGATCATAAGAATATCCTCATCCCGCATTTTTTCCAGAATACGGGGAAGCTGGCGATCAAAATAAGTCAGTGCCTTCGCATAGCCGTCCACATCATTGCGGTGACCGTAAAGCATATCATAATCCACCAGATTGATGAAGCAGAGTCCGTAAAAATCACGTTCCATCCAGTTTAACGTTTTTTCAATGCCATCCGCATTTCCGTCTGTACGGATGAAATCCGTGATTCCCTTTCCCGCAAAAATATCATTGATCTTTCCGACTGCAAGGACATCGCATCCCGCATCTTTTAACTGATCGAGCATGGTCGTCTGTGGCGGAATTAAAGAAAAGTCATGTCTTCTTGAAGTTCTCGTAAAACTGCCCGGCGTACCAACAAACGGTCTGGCGATCACTCTGCCGACGCCGTGTTTTCCATGCAGGATCTTCCTGGCAATCTCACAGTAATGATACAATCTCTCTACCGGAACCACATCCTCATGCGCCGCCACCTGAAATACAGAATCTGCCGATGTATATACGATCAGGGCACCCGTTTTCATATGTTCTTCCCCGTAATCACGGATCACAGCCGTACCGGAATACGGTCTGTTGCAGATAACTTTCCGTCCGGTTTCACGTTCAAACGCCGCGATCACTTCCTCCGGAAATCCATCGGGATACGTCGGCATTGGAGATTTTGAAATAACCCCTGCGATCTCCCAGTGTCCGGTCGTCGTATCCTTTCCTTTGGAACGCTCCATCATACGCGCAAAGGATGCCTCCGGATGTGCTTCCTTTTCTCCAATCTCTACGCCATCTATATTAAAATATCCGAGTTTTCTCATATTGGGCATAGAAAAGTACGGACTTTTGGATGCCGCAAGAAGCGTATTGCTCCCTTCATCTCCATAATCTGCCGCATCCGGCATTTCACCGATTCCGACGCTGTCCAAAACGAATAAAAAAACTCTTTTCATCTGCCTGTTCCTCCTGCTTTCTCTGGTTGTTTTCATTATAAATTTATTTTTCCATTTATGCAATGTCTTATTCCGCAGTTTCCGTACTGCCTGCGCTTTCTGTACCTGTTGCTGCTCCGCTTTCCGCATCCTCCGCTGTCACCTGCTGTCCGCCAGCCTGTTCCGTTGTACTCTCTGTTCCCTCCGTACTTCCTGCACCGATTCCCTCTGATGTCGTCTGGATCGGCGTAATGATGATCTTTTCTGCCGCGACATTCGTTTTCCGCTTTACAATATCCTCCACCTGCGCACGCTTTGCATCGGTAACTTCACCCATATTGAGCACCACATCCGCACTGTCATCGGTAATACTTACAACTACATCCGTAAAGCCTTTTGCTTCTAAGAGCATTTCTGCAGCAGCTTCACGCTCCGCCACATCCGTCATTGCGATCATCTGATCCACTGCTGCCTGCTTTTGTGTCTCCGTGATATTCGCATTATTTATGACGTCAAGCAGTGTTTCTTTGTTCTGGGAACGCATCTGCTCACGGTTTAATTTCATCTCCACCGCAAAATCTACGGTTCCTGCGCTTACATTGGAACTGGTAAGCACCGCTTCGCCCGGATTCTCAATTTCACCCTCTTCTCCGGTATCAGACACCTGCGCATCTGCCGCTGTTTCCGCTGTATTATCTTCCGTGTCCGTAAAAATGTCTCCTGCTGCCAGTTCTAAATCTTCATCGGAAATCTCATAATCTTCTTCAAGCACCTCTGCACTGGTCTGTGCCGTTTCCTTGTCATCTTTCAGATTTCCGTTCATATAGCTGACGTATCCCGCTGCTGCGATCATAAGCGCCAGCGATGTGATAATGATCTGATTTTTCTTAAAAATATTTTTCACTTTGCTGCCTCCTGCACACTCATCTTAACTACCTTTATCTTATGTGCATCCACATGGAATAATGCCAAAATGGCATCAGAAATATTCTGTTTTACCACGGTATCTTCCCCACCCTCCGCAAGTACAAGCACACCTTCTACCGCAGGTCTGTTCTCCTTGCTGATAAAGGGTTCATCCGTCTCCCTGTCAGCGTAGACCGTCGTTTCCTCCGACTGTAACTGCGTCTCTCTTTTTTTCACCGCATCCTGCTCTGTCTCCTCACTGACCGTACTGCTGTCCGAACGATCTTTTTCCACAACACGCTCACCGCTGTCTTTCAGTGTGATCATAACTTTCACCTTTCCCACCCCTTCCATATTCTGAAGCATCTCTGTAAGTTCTTCCTCAAGCTGTGTCCGGTAGTGATCCGCAGATACAGCATTTTTTGTACCCCCTGTGGCTGTCCCAGCGTTATCTGTCATATCATCCGCCGTATTTTCTTCCCTTTTCCCGCTTTGATCTTCCTTTTTTGTTCCGGACGGCAGAGCCACAACCAAAAGCAATGCTCCCACAAGTACCGCGATGAGCCATCTGTTCTTATCCGGCTCTTCTCCATGTTTCCAGTCAAAGAATTTTTTCATATTTTCCCCTTCTACTGCACCAAAATCTCCACATGTTCTTCATCTGTCCTATAAAAAACAAACAGCTCTTCTTTCAAATCCGCAAGCGCCTCTTCCTCTGTTTTTCCGCTGTCTGCAAGCCTTTGTTCCGGTTTCACGCAAAGTGTAATGTACTCTATCTCGTAATCCGTATCCAGACCTACCTCTGCTTGTTTTGTTTCATATCCGTATTCTTCTGTCATATCCCGGATATCCGCTGCAATCTCCTGTTCATACTGCTCTGTATAATATTCATTCTGCAGATACTCCATATGCTCCATATCTGTTTTTAAATTGGAGATCTCCTGCCAGAATTCATCATAATGTACCATCTTGTCAAACGAATCCTCCTCATAAAAAAGCTTAATGACCGGAAGCAAAATCGCCAGCACCAGTACCATTTCCATAAAAAAGCGAATGTATTTTTTATATACTTCCCGCGGAACAAAATACAACAGTGCTGACAGCAAAAAGAACAGCAGCACGATCCCCCTCATCCATTCCAGCAGTCTTTCCATGTTCCCCTCCTAGTAAATAAAGCTTGTAGATGCCGTCACCATAGCAATCGTAAGCAAAAACAAAAGCACCGACGTAAGCAGGATCTTTGCGAGCAGTATGCTCCCTTTACACACTCCGTTCATCGTCTCTGCTATCCGTTTATCCGCAACCGGTTCCACCACTGCCGCCGACAATTTATAAAAAAATGCCATCACTCCCACTTTTAAAAGCGGGAACAGGCAGATCCCGAACAAAAGAAGCATTGCGGCGACTCCGACACTATTTTTTACCAGTGTACCCGCACTGACAAGGATCTCACTCACCGCCCGGACCGAACCTCCGATCCCCGGGATCGCAGATGCTGTTTTTGAGATCATGCTGCTCTTAAACTTGTCCGCCGCCGGTTGGATCAGCCCCTGTATCACGTTTAAGCCCACGACCACAGATGTGATAAACCGGAGTGCAAAACGCACGCCATCTTCAATCAGCTCGGTCATTTTTTCAAATTTTTCTCCATCCAGCAATTCATTCATAAACCAGAAAACGATCATGACCTGGACAAGCGGCAGCAGCACCGACAAAAGTACCCACTGTACAAGATAAAGAATGATAAATGTCATCTCATAAAAGGCAGCCGCCGTTGCGGTTCCATTTGAAAATACCATAGACATACCATACACCGGAATCAGTGTCCGCATAAACTCCACAGTCGTTCCGATTGTCTCTTTTGTCAGATCATGCATAACCAGAAATGATCTCATCAAAAGAACCGCAAGCACGCTGTATACAAGCACAAAACAGAGTTCAGAAATATAACTGTTGTCAAAAACATCCGTAAAATTTTTTAAGATGCCGAACGCGATACTGATCACAAGCACCTGGATAAACAATCCCTTGGTCTCCGCCAGTTCCTGAAACAGGGTATCCTTTATCCACGCACCGACTTTTTCTGCCGAACTCCCATCCTCTCCTTTTAAAATAGAAATCACCAGAGAAGAAAAACTGACATCCGTAAATTCTTCATGTTCATCCAAAAAATCCTGCACTTCGGACGCGCCGATCTTTTGCAGCATAGACTCCGTGATCTGTTCTTCCTCCGCCTCCATTTCCGCTTCCGTAACCTTTTTTTCTCCGCCTTCTGCAAAACTGCTCCCATATATGACAGATACCTTCCCTCCCGCAAAAACGAGAAACAAAACGGCAAGAACAGCCACGCCGCACTTTTTCATAAGAACTCTCCTATCACATCCAGAAATGACATGAGCACCGGCATACTAATGACTAAGATCGATATTTTTGCAAACATCTCGATCTGCGCCGCAATCGCTCCATATCCCGCATCTTTACACAAATGAACAGAAAACTCTGAGACGTAGGTGATCCCTACCATCTTTAAGATCATTCCCAGGTACTTTTCATCCACCGGAAGCATTGCCTCAAGTGATCTGGCATACTGATAGAGAATTTCAATTTTTGATATGATATAAATAAAAATACAGATACACACTGCCATACTGACAAACAAACTGTACTCTGCTTTATGTACTTTTAAAGGAACCGCAAGCAGCACCCCTGTAATTCCAAGAACTCCGATCTTTAAAATATCCATTTTCCCACCTGTCACAAAACAAACAACGACTTCATAGTTTCAAAAAGATCATAAATATATGGAATGATCCAGAATAAAACGATCATCAGCCCTGCCAGACTGATGAGAAAAGCATGCTCTTCCCGTCCGCTGTGTTTTAATACCTGGCTTAGAACCGTGACCAATATCCCCACTGCCGCGATCTTAAAAATTAAATTTACACTCATACACACACTCTCCCGTTTCAAGCTGTCCGCAGGTATTCCTAGATCAGCAAAATGATAAGAAACAGCCCGCCAAGCACACTGCCGTACATACATACGTTCCGCTTTCCGCTGATCGTATCCTGCACCTCGGCAATCCTGCGGTCTATCTGTGCCTCATAAAGTTCCAGTTCCCGCTGCTGTGATTCTATATCTGGCGCATCCAGAAAACGTCCGGTCTTTAATACGATATCCGCCTCTTCTTTGGAAAAAAGGAACTTTTTGCGGTATGCAAGAAAACTGTCTTCCCAGATCTCACTCCCTTTTGCCTCTTCGAACTTTTTCATCCGCGCGGCGATCATTCCAAGTACCTGTCTATAATTCTCCCGCCTTTTTACCAAAACCGCCTCAAACGCCTCCGCCAACGGTTTCTTATAATGGCGCATCTCACCGAGCAGGGCATAAAGGATCTCTTTATACTCCACCAATTCTTCCAGGTGCTGTTTCATACGGCATACACTGCTTATGCCATATCCCGTCATCCCAGCAAGAATGAGCATGCATCCGAAAAGCTTTAACATAGGCGTTTCCGCCTTCCATCATAGATTTCAAAATAACGTTTTCCATCCTCTCCCTTCCTCAAACATACCAGACGCTCAAACACCCTATTTTCACTCCACTGCCGCAATGCCGGCTTTCTTTCCAGTTCGTCCATATTTTCCGCATGAACGGTGCCAAGTATGCGGCTTCCGCTGTAAAGCACCTTCTCCACCGCCGCAAAATCCTCCGCTCCGCCAAGTTCATCTACCGCAATCACCTGCGGCGACATCGCGCGCAGAACCATCTCCATGCCCTCCACCTTCATGCACCCATCCATGACATCCGTACGCATGCCAACATCATTTTGCGGTATTCCCAGATGGCAGGCCGCGATTTCCGAACGTTCATCCAGCACACAGACTCTCAGCCCCTTTTTGCCTGCGCATCCATCCGATAAAAGCCGCACAGCATCCCGCAGATACGTCGTTTTTCCCATTCCGGGCGGGGATAAGATCAGTGTGTTGTAAATTTGATCTCCCTGATACAGATACGGAACCATTTCTGCCGCACACCCTTTTTTTTCGCGTGCCACACGGATATTCATAAAGTTTATATGACGAAGTGTCCGCACTTTTCCACCTTCCAATACCGTCTGTCCTGCCAGCCCAACACGATGTCCTCCTTCCAGTGTAATATACCCGCGTCGTATTTCTTCTTCAAATGCATAGAACGAATAACGGCTCAAAAGCAAAAGCATCTGCGCAAGATCTTCCTTTTTTGCAATACATGCATCTTTCCATTCTCCGGTAAGTTTCATGTGTGCAGGATCAAAAAAATATTCGCATTCTCCCACCTGAAACAAAAAAGGCTGTCCGACTCTGACCCGTATCTCTTCCAGCGTTCCCATCTGCTCCAATACCGGAAATATCCGCCGCACAGGCTCCGGAAATATCCGCTGTATCATCTCTAACATGCCATTCCTCCCGTTTTCCTCATCCCTATTTCATTTAGCCAGAACCAGTCTCTGTAAAAAAGTGTCTTCGACACTCTCAGCTCCCCTAGCCCCTCATTCATGAGGGGA
>CAYMCM010000079.1:0-9350 GCA_964388945.1 uncultured Roseburia sp. | reverse complement strand
ATTATATACCTGCTTTTCTAAAATAAAATTTTCATATTTTATATTATAACCATATATCCTGATTTTGCAAATTTATTTTCGGGAGAAAAAATTCTTTGAAACGGCAGAGAGTTATGGAAATTTGTGGAATATAACGAAAAAAGACGAAAATGAGGAAAAAATATGTACAAAATAATGTACATATGTAAAAAAGTATGATATAATTTTAAATATCGAATAACCCAACAACTACGAGAGGTGATAGACATGATAAAGAAGGAAATGATAGCCATGCTGTTAGCAGGGGGACAGGGGAGCCGCCTTGGCGTTCTTACTTCCGGGGTTGCGAAGCCGGCAGTGGCATTTGGGGGGAAATACCGTATTATTGATTTCCCGCTCAGCAACTGTATCAATTCGGGGATTGATACAGTCGGCGTACTGACGCAGTACCAGCCGCTTCGGTTGAATAAACATATCGGCATAGGTATGCCGTGGGACCTGGACAAAAATAACGGTGGAGTCACCGTACTTCCTCCTTATGAGAGAAGTGACAACAGTGAATGGTATTCCGGCACAGCAAATGCCATTTACCAGAATATGCGGTACATAGACAGTTATGATCCGGAATATGTGCTGATTCTTTCCGGGGATCATATTTATAAGATGGATTACGAGGTCATGCTTGATTTTCACAAGGAAAATCATGCGGATGTCACGATCGCGACCATGCCGGTTCCGATGGAGGAGGCGAGCCGTTTTGGTATCGTGATCACAGATGAGAACAAAAAGATTCTGGAATTTGAAGAAAAACCGGAGAATCCGAGAAGCAATCTGGCATCTATGGGTATCTACATATTTAACTGGAAAGCGTTAAAGGAAGCTCTGGTAGCAATGAAAGACCAGGGAAACTGCGATTTCGGAAAACATATCATTCCATACTGCCACGAAAAGGCCGAGCGGCTGTTCGCATATGAGTACAACAGCTACTGGAAGGACGTCGGAACACTTGGTTCCTACTGGGAAGCGAACATGGAGCTCATTGACCTGATTCCGGAGTTCAATCTTTACGAGGAATACTGGAAGATCTATACCAAGAGCGATAACATTGAACCGCAGTATCTGGCTGCGGAGTCCGTAGTACAGAAGAGTATCATTGGGGAAGGCTCTGAGATTTACGGAGAGGTTTATTGTTCCGTGATTGGACCGGGAGTTACGATCGGAAAGGGAACCGTGGTAAGAAATTCGATCATCATGCAGGATTGTGTGATTGGGGATAACTGTACGATCGACAAATCCATCATTGCTGAGAATTGTACCATTGGGGATGGAACAGCGCTTGGCGTAGGAGAAGAGGCACCGAGCAAATTAAGCGAGAAGATTTATGCGTTTGGTCTGGCAACGATAGGAGAACACAGTAAGATACCGGCGAATGTTAAAATAGGAAAGAACACAGCAATTTCAGGTGTTACGGAACCGGCCGATTATCCGAATGGGGAATTAAAGAGCGGGGAATATATCATTAAGGCAGGTGACAGCGAATGAAAGCATTAGGAATTATTTTAGCAGGCGGAAACAGTAACCGGATGCGTGAACTTACGACGCGGCGCGCAATCGCAGCCATGCCGGTTCACGGAAGCTTCCGGTGCATAGACTTTACATTGAGCAACATGGCAAATTCGCATATTCAGAAGGTAGCGGTGCTGACACAGTACAATGCAAGATCCTTACATGAACATCTGAATTCTTCCAAATGGTGGGACTTCGGAAGAAAGCAGGGAGGTCTTTATACCTTTACGCCAACGGTGACACCGGACAATAGCTGGTGGTATCAGGGTACGGCAGATGCCATGTATCAGAATATCGAGTTTTTGCGCAGATGCCATGAACCGTATGTGATCATCGCAAGCGGTGACTGTGTTTATAAGCTGGATTACAACAAGGTGCTCGATTATCACATCGAAAAGAAAGCAGATGTTACGGTCGTGTGCAAGGATATGCCGGCGGACATGGACATCAGCCGTTACGGTGTGGTCAAGATGAATGAGGATTCCAGGATCATCGAGTTTGAGGAGAAGCCGATGGTATCCAGATCCAATACAATTTCTACCGGAATCTATGTGCTGCGCAGAAGACAGCTCATTGAAATGCTGGAACGCTGCCATGAAGAAGGAAGAAGCGATTTTGTAAACGATATTCTGATCCGTTATAAAAATATGAAGCAGATTTACGGATACAAGATCGATACTTATTGGAGCAATATCGCTTCAGTGCAGTCTTACTATGAGACGAACATGGCATTTTTAGATCCGGAAGTACGGAGGTATTTTAAGGAAGAGCCGAAGATCTATTCTAAGATCGATGATCTGCCGCCGGCAAAATACAACGATGGATCGGAAGTCAGAAACAGTCTGATCGCCAGCGGATGTATCATCAACAGCAAGGTCGAAAATTCTGTTCTATTTAAGAAGGTATTTGTAGGAAAGAATTGTGTGATCAAGAATTCCATTATCCTGAATGATGTCTATATCGGGGATAATACACATATAGAAAACTGTATTGTCGAGAGTAGGGGTACTCTTAAGGCAAATACATATTACAGCGGCGGTGATGGAATTAAGGTTGTATTGGAGCATAACGAAAGATACAGCTTGTAAAATAACAGCGTGGGTGGCTGAGACTTGAAAGGGGCAGGAAGATTATGCAGATTACAGATGTACGAGTTAGAAAAGTGGAAAAAGAAGGTAAGATGAAGGCAGTGGTATCGATCACGATTGATGAAGAATTTGTGGTACATGATATCAAAGTCATCGAAGGTGAGAAGGGATTTTTTATTGCAATGCCAAGCCGCAAAGCGGCGGATGGTGAGTATCGTGATATTGCACATCCGATCAATTCCGATACGCGTTCCCGCATTCAGCAGATCATTTTAGATAAGTATGAGGCGGAGCTTGCGGCAGAGGAAGCGGCTGAATAAACATATGAATTTTTAAGAAGGTATTTTTATAAAGTGGGGAAAGCTAAAAGATAAATACGGCAAAGCGTGCGTTTTTTGCCGAAGAAGAACCTCCGGAACCCGAAATATGGGAACCGGAGGTTTTTTCGTGACAAATGGCGGAAATTATACTAAAATACAAAATGATATTGCTATTTTGGGAGGAAAATAAAATGAGCAGTTTAAAAGCAGTGATCTTAGCAGCAGGAAAAGGAACGCGAATGAAGTCCGATCTGCCTAAGGTCGTGCATACCATAGATGGAAAATGTCTGGTCGATTATGTGATCGAGGCAGCACAGAAAACAGGGGCAGAGGAAATCTGTCTGGTGGTCGGTTATAAGCATGAGATCGTGCAGGAGAAGATCGTGCACAAAAAGGAAGTATCCTTTGTACTGCAGGAAGAACAGCTTGGTACCGGGCATGCAGTCCGGTGTGCAAAAGAATTTCTGGGAAATACCGGAGAGACGTTAATCTTATTCGGAGACACGCCGCTTATTACAGCTGGGACATTGAAACGGCTTTTGGCTTATCATAAGGAGCAGGGCAATGCGGTCACAGTGCTTTCTGCGATGATCGATGAGCCGTTCGGCTATGGGCGCATCATCCGGGACGAAGAGGGCGGATTTATAAAGAGCGTAGAGCACAAAGATGCAACGGCGGAGGAATTAAGATCCCATGAGATCAATTCGGGCATGTATCTTTTTGATACGAAAGAACTTTGTGAGGCATTGGATAAAATCACGCCGAATAATGTACAGGGTGAATATTATCTGCCGGATACGCTTACCATAATCCGGGAAAAAGGACGGAAGGTAGATGCGTTTGCACTGGAAAATCCGGAGGATATTGAGGGCGTGAACGACAAAGAACAGCTTGCGGCAGCAGAAAAAATCATTCAGAGGAGAAAAATATGTTTGTAATTGCGGGACTTGGAAATCCGACAAAACAGTATGAGGGAACCAGACACAACATTGGTTTTGATGTCATGGATGCACTGGCGGAAAAATATAATATCAGTATCAGTGAAAAGAAGCACAAGGCACTCTGCGGCAAAGGCGTGATCGAGGGAGAAAAAGTGCTTTTGGTAAAACCGCAGACGTATATGAATTTAAGCGGGGAGAGTATAGCAGAGATCTTAAATTATTACAAGGCAGATGCCGAGGAAGAGTTTTTGGTCGTTTTTGACGACATCAGCCTTGCGCCGGGGAATATCCGTATCCGCAAAAAAGGAAGTGCCGGCGGACATAATGGGATCAAAAATATTATTGCGATGACTGGAACCCAGAACTTTAAACGGATCAAAGTCGGTGTGGGTGAAAAGCCGAAAGGATGGGATCTGGCGGATTATGTGCTCGGACGTTTTTCCAAAGAGGATCGAAAAAAAGTGGATGCCGCGATCGAGGATGCGATCGGCGCGATCTTGCTTATGCTGCAACAAGAAACAGATCTGGCGATGAACCGTTATAATGGAAAAAAGGAAGCGTAAGAAATGATGGATACTTTTAAAAAGCCGTTGGAGGAACTGAAAGATTATCTGGATCTGACAGAAACTCTGAAGAGACAATCCGGTTTTTTTTCAGTTTCCGGCTGTATTGATGCGCAGAAGCCGCATCTGATCTATGGCACAGGAAGCACCGCAAAAAACAGGATCGTGGTCGCGGCGAGTGAACAGAAAGCAAAAGAATTGTGTGAGGAATACCGCTTCTTTGAAAAGGAAGCGGTATATTTTCCAGCGAAGGATATTTTGTTTTATCAGGCGGATATACATGGAAACCTGCTGACACAAGAGCGTATCCGCACATTAAAGGCGGTTGCGGAGCAGAGCAAAGTTACGGTGTTTACCACCTTTGACGGGCTGATGAATGAGATGGCGGAACCGAAGAATTTTGTTGCGGCGGTGAAAAAGTTTGCGGTCGGTGATACGGTAAATTTACAGGAACTTGAAAAAGAACTCGTGAACATGGGATATGTGCGTAACTATCAGGTCGAGACAGCGGGAGAATTCGCAGTGCGGGGAGGAATCCTTGATATTTTCCCTCTTACGGAGGAAAATCCGCTGCGTATGGAGCTTTGGGGAGACGAGGTGGATTCTTTACGCAATTTTGATGTGGAGAGCCAGCGTATGATCGACAGTTTAGAGGAGATCACGGTCTATCCTGCCTGTGAATTTGTTCTTTCCGGTGAAGCAAAAGAAAAAGGCATCATAAAACTGCGTGCGGAAAGTAAAACAGTTTGGGAACATTTCAGGCAGGAAATGAAAACGGAGGAAGCGTACCGGATAAAGACCCAGACAGAGGGTTTTATCGAGGAACTGACAGAGGGCGGCGGCAGTGCCAATGCAGATTTTTATCTTTCGTATTTCACGGAGCGGACGGTGTCACTGCTTTCTTATTTTGATAAGGAAGATACGGTAATCTTTCTGGATGAGCCGCAGCGCTGTGTAGAGCAGGGAACGGTCACGGAGAAGGAGTTTTCCGAGAGCATGAAACAGCGTCTGGAAAAAGGCTATATTCTGCCGGGGCAGATGAAGGCGCTTTTTACCTGTAGGGAGATCATAGCAGAGTTATCTGCCCGCAAATGCGTGGGACTTGCGTCACTGGAAACCAGGGAAAAAGAGTTTGAAGCAAAGGAACGCTTTGCGATCCAGACGAGAAGCGTCAATCCGTACAACAACAGTTTTGAACTGCTTGTCAAAGATCTAAAGCGTTACAAGGAAAAAGGGTTCCGTATTATCCTGCTTTCCGGATCGAAGACCAGGGCAGAGCATCTGGCGGGCGATCTGATGGAAGAGGGGTTAAACAGTTATTACAGTGATGATTTTTCCCATGAGGTAAAACCGGGCGAGATCATGACGGCATACGGCAAGGTAAAAAAAGGCTATGAATATCCGCTCATTAAGTTTGTCGTCATTTCCGAGAGTGATATTTTCGGTGCAGAAAAAAAGAAAAAGAAGAGACGCCGTATCTATGAGGGAGAAAAGATACAGAGTTTCAGCGATCTTGGCATTGGAGATTATGTGGTGCATGAAAATCACGGACTCGGTATTTACCGTGGAATCGAAAAGGTCGAGGTAGATAAAACGGTCAAGGATTATATCAAGATCGAGTATGCGAAGGGCGGAAATCTCTATATCCTTGCGACACAGTTGGATCTGATCCAGAAATATGCCGGTTCCGATGCGAAAAAGCCGAAGCTGAACCAACTCGGCACACAGGAGTGGAACCGCACCAAAACAAAGGTGCGCGGAGCGGTAAAAGAGATCGCGGGCGATCTGGTGAAACTCTATGCGGCAAGGCAGGAAAAAGAAGGTTTTGTGTACAGTCCAGATACGGTATGGCAGCGGGAATTTGAGGAGATGTTCCCGTTTGAGGAGACCGAAGATCAGGAATTTGCGATCGAAGCGACCAAAAAGGATATGGAGAGCAAAAAGATCATGGATCGTCTGATCTGCGGGGATGTCGGCTACGGAAAGACCGAGGTTGCCATCCGGGCGGCATTCAAGGCGGTGCAGGACGGAAAGCAGGTTGTTTATCTGGTGCCGACAACGATCCTTGCGCAGCAGCATTACAATACCTTTGCACAGCGTATGAAAGATTTCCCAGTGCGGGTGGATCTGCTCTGTCGTTTCCGTTCTCCCGGAGAACAGAAAAAGACGATCGAAGACTTAAAAAAAGGGATGGTGGATATCGTGATCGGTACTCACCGGGTATTGTCGAAAGATGTGGTATTTAAGGATCTCGGACTTTTGATCGTGGACGAGGAACAGCGTTTTGGTGTCGGACATAAGGAAAAGATCAAACAGTTAAAGAACAACATCGATGTGCTGACGCTGACCGCAACGCCGATTCCACGAACCCTTCATATGAGTCTGATCGGAATCCGTGACATGAGCGTGCTTGAGGAGCCGCCGATGGATCGTATGCCGATCCAGACCTATGTTATGGAGTATAATGAGGAACTGGTGCGAGAGGCGATCATGCGTGAAATGGCAAGAGGCGGTCAGGTTTATTATGTCTTTAACCGGGTTAATCAGATTGCGGATGTGGCAGCGAAGATCGCATCGCTCGTGCCGGATGCGAATGTGGCGTTTGCACACGGTCAGATGAAGGAAAAAGAACTCGAAGACATTATGTACGGTTTTATCAACGGAGAGATCGATGTTCTTGTGTCCACAACGATCATTGAGACGGGACTTGACATTTCCAATGTCAATACCATGATCATACAGGATGCGGATAATCTGGGGCTGTCCCAGCTCTATCAGCTCAGAGGGCGTGTAGGACGTTCCAACCGGACAGCATATGCGTTTCTGATGTATAAGCGGGATAAGATGTTAAAGGAGATCGCAGAGAAGCGGCTTGCGGCGATCAAAGAATTTACGGAGCTTGGAAGCGGGTTTAAGATCGCGATGCGTGATCTTGAGATCCGTGGTGCCGGAAATCTGCTCGGAGCGGAACAGCATGGGCACATGGAGGCGGTCGGTTATGATCTGTACTGCAAAATGTTAAATGAGGCGGTCAAAGAAGCGAAAGGGATCGAGAGCGAAGAACGCTTTGACACTTCCATCGACATTGATATGGATGCGTATATTCCCGCTTCCTATATTCCGAATGAATATCAGAAATTAGACATCTACAAACGGATTGCCGGCATCGAGAACGAAGACGAAAAAGACGAGATGATCGAGGAACTGATCGACCGTTTCGGAGAGCCGCCGAAGTCGGTGAACAATCTGCTTTTTATTGCGCAGTTAAAAGCAAAAGCACATGCGGGATATTTTACCGAGGTGACACAGCGCGGGGATGAGATCAAGTTTGTGCTTTACGAAAAAGCGGGAGTCGATCCGGCAAAAATACCGGAACTGGTACAAATATACGAAAACCGTGTGACATTTACTGCGGACAGCAAGGCACCGTATTTTGCATACCGGCTGAATTACAATTCCAGACAAAAGGGTGAGGATGCAGGGACGGTGATCGCGGGATTTTTGGATCAGGCGCAGGAGATCCTTGTGGGAAAGCCTGTGAAAAAAGCTTGAAAAAATAGGCGGACACTTGCGGGCAGGAATAAAAAGCACTATAATGGAGCGAGTGATATGAAAAAGTGCCGTTACAGCGGTAAAAAGAAACCAGAATAAAAGAGAAAGGTCAAAAGGAACATGAAGATAAAGAGAATGACAACGCTTCTGCTTACCGGCGCACTGGCAGCGTCTGTTACACTTGGCGGATGCGGCAGCAAAGAGGTAGATCCGGAAGCGGTCGTTGCGACATTAAACGGAAAAGAAATAAAACTTGGACTGGCAAATTTTATGGCACAGTATCAGGCGGTTACCTATGATGCATATTATTCTTCCTATATGGGAGCAAATATGTGGAGTCAGGATTATTCCGGTGATGGAAAAACGATGGAGGACATGGTAAAAGATCAGGTCATGGAATCGATCGAGACGAATTATCTGTTGGAAGAACACATGGCAGATTATAATGTAGAGATTACCGAGGATGAATTAAATGCCATGAAAGAGACGGCTGTGCAGTTCATGGAAGCAAATAAGCAGCCGGCGATCGAGCGTATGACGGCGACGGAAGATATTGTGACAGAGATGCTGCGTTTAAATACGATCCAGCAGAAAATGCATGAAGCGATCATTGCAGAGGCAGATACCGAGGTCAGTGACGAAGAGGCGGCACAGCGCACTTTTTCTTATTATGTGGTAACTTTGCCGGAAGAAAATGCAGATGACACTGAAAGCGTGGATGCCACAGAGACAGCAGGAACCGAACAGGCGGTGGAATTAGAGACCTATGCAAAACAGGCAGCGACTGCCGCGAAGGCGGATTTTGACGGAGCGGGAATCTCTTTTGGACTTACAGCAAGTACTTATTCTTATGGAGCGGACGAGGAATCTTTTGACAAGAATGTGATGAAAGAGGCG
Organism: uncultured Roseburia sp.; assembly: GCA_964388945.1. Taxonomy (GTDB): domain Bacteria; phylum Bacillota; class Clostridia; order Lachnospirales; family Lachnospiraceae; genus Roseburia_D. Next base: position 444 of record CAYMCM010000079.1, on the reverse strand, counting down.
GACGCTTTAAGTGAAGGACAGGTGTCTGATGCAGTAGAGGGAGAGGACGGACAATATTATGTTATTCGTCTGGATAAGGAGTTTGATGAGGATGCGACAGCAGACAAAAAGCAGGAGATCATAGCAAAACGTCAGTCGGATCACTACACAGAAGTGTGTGACGGATATAAAAAAGATGCCGAGTGGAAAGTGAATGAAAAGGTGTGGAAGAATGTCACATTCATCGGTAACCAGTACACGATCGCGACAGAGCAGTCAGATACGGAAACGGCTGCGGATACAGAGATGACCGCAGGCACCGAGGAGATTATGGAAACAGGCACCAAGAGCGTGCATTAGAAACAGATAGATAAAAAAGCAGTGGATCACAGTCAGAAAATGAACTGTGATGCTGACTTGAAAAAGTAAATTCCAGTGCAGAAGTAAATTCCACTGGTACTTTAA
>CAYMCM010000078.1:0-10140 GCA_964388945.1 uncultured Roseburia sp. | reverse complement strand
CTATGACCCTCTGCTTGTAAGGCAGATGCTCTCCCAGCTGAGCTAAGATCCCATTCTTGGTCGAAATTCATCGACCGACTTATATTATACTATCCAAAAAAAATAAAGTCAATACCTGTTTTTCATATTTTTTACTTTTCGACTCTGACACAATTTGCCAGATACTCTGCATCCGGTATCGCCGCATCCCTTACCGCGCGTTCGATCGCAAGCGACATGGTCTGTGCCGCAAGCGTTCCTGCAACGTTGATATCTGCGCACACCTTTCCCATGGAAACCGCATAGATCGTATCGCCATCCGCCATGGTTCCAACCGGATTTATATTTCTCGCATAGGCACAGCGCGCCATGGATGCGATCTTATTTGCCTCATCCTGCGCAAATCTTCCATTCGTCACGACCGCGCCGATCGTTGTGTTTTCCTTATAAAAATCCGTGGGCTTCGCAATTTTTAGAAATTCTGCACAGGTGTCAAGCTCCCTCGTACGATCCGGGCTTTTTAAACCTGCGATCTTCTTTCCAGTCGCAGAATCAAAAATATCGCCAAACGCGTTCACCACAACCACTGCTGCCATTTTCAGTTCTCCGATCTTTAATGCGGCGATTCCAAGACCAGACTTTTCGGCACACTCCATCCCGAACAACTTTCCGACCGTTGCTCCGCAGCCTGCTCCTTCATTTCCCCCCTTTGGCTCTTTTGCAGCTTCGGCATCCACACAGGCATCATAACCCATCTGTGCATCCGGACGGATCGCAGGATCTCCATATCCAAGATCATAAATGCAGGACTGACACACAAGCGGCACCTTCGCAAATCCGGTATCATAACCGATGCCATGCTCTTCTAGATAGCGCATGACTCCGGTACTTGCTTCCAGTCCATATGCCGAACCTCCAGATAAAACGACTGCATTGATCGGATTATTGGCCGTAAGCGGAGAGAGCAGCGGTGTCTCACGGGAAGCAGGTCCTCCCCCGCTGATATCTACGCCTCCGATTGCCGGCTGGTCAAACAGCAGCACCGTCACTCCGGTTTTCCCCTTCTCATTCTTTACCTGCCCGATCCGCAGACCTTCAATATCCGTCACTTTTATTTCTGTTGCAACTGTACTAATTTCCATGATTTTTCCTTCTTTATCAAAAATACAAAAATTATTCTGCAAGCAGCCGTTCTACCAGCTTCACACAGTCCGCCGCATCCTTGGAATAACCATCCGCACCGATCTCGTCCGCAAAGCTCGGCGTGATCGCAGCACCTCCGATAATGATTTTGCCTTTATAGCCCTTTTCCTGCGCAAGTTCCACAACATCCTTCATGCGCATCATTGTTGTCGTCATCAGTGCAGAAAGTCCGATCACCTTTGCGTTTTCTTTCAGTGCCGTATCCACAATAATGGAAGCCGCCACATCCTTGCCAAGATCAAGCACACGATAGCCATAATTTTTTAACATGAGTACGACCAGATTCTTTCCAATGTCATGAATATCGCCTTCCACCGTCGCCATGACGATCGTTGCCATCTCCTCCTCACTGCCATCCCGCACGAGCATCGGTTCTAAAAATTCAATCGCCATCTTCATTGCGTTGGCACTGGCAATGAGCTGTGGCAGGAAATAGATCTGCTTGTCAAAAAGGACACCCACTTCATTGATCGCCGGAATCAGATCTTCGCTGATAATGGTATCCGGCACTTTTCCGGCTTCAAGTTCCTTTTTTACCTCGCCCAAAATACCGCCTTTATTTCCATGCAGAACCGCATCAAATACCGGATTCTTCGGTGTCTTATCTTCTTTCGCCCCTGAACCGGACGCATCTTCTTTTGTCACCTTTTCATCCAAAAGATTCATCCGGTTGATATAGCGGATGTCACTGCCATCCTTATGCAGCAGCATATCCGTAGCAAACGCCGCATTCATGAGCAGCTCCTGGGATGGATTTGCGATTGCCATCGTAAGTCCATTTGCGATCGCCATTGTAAGAAATGCTGTGTTGACATACTGTCTGTCCGGAAGTCCGAACGAAATATTCGAAAGTCCGCAGATCGTTGCTAGTCCGAGTTCATTCTTGCAATATGAGATCGTATCGTAACATTCCAAAGCCGCGAGCGGATTTGCACCTACCGTTGCCACCAGACCATCCACCACGATGTCTTCCCTTGCAAAACCAAGTGTGAGCGCGCGGTCTAAGATAATATTGACAATGTTTCGCTTTTCTTCTAAAGACTTTGGCAGTCCCTCATCCGAAAGCGGAAGTAAAATAAACATGGCTCCGTATTTTCGTGCGATCGGAAGCAGCTTTTCAAACTTTTCCTTTTCAAGCGAAATAGAATTGATCAGCGCACGCCCCGGATAGATGCGAAGCGCCGCCTCGATAATGTCTACATGGCTCGAATCAATACAGAGCGGACAGTCTACTGTCGTGCTCACCTCATAAATGACATCAAGCATCATCTGTTTTTCATCGATTCCATTCATTCCCATATTGATATCAAGAATGGATGCTCCGCTTTCCTCCTGCGCCCGCGCCATAGAACGCACCAGATCAAGACTTCCCTCTTTTAATTCTGCCTGAAGCTTTTTCTTTCCGGTCGGGTTGATACGCTCTCCCACAACAAGGAATGGTCCGTCCAGATCGATCTCAACGCTTTTGCGCTCAGATGTCACGATGCGTCTTCTCTTATCAGAGATCTCCCGCACCGGAATATCGCGCACTGCATCCGCAAGTGCCTTGATATGCGCCGGTGTCGTGCCGCAGCAGCCACCTACGATAGCTGCACCCGCTTCCACAAGCTTCTTTCCGACTGCTGCAAATTCCTCCGGCGTTGTATTGTAGACCGTCACACCGTCTGTCAGTTCCGGCAGACCGGCATTCGGCTTTGCAAGAACCGGAATATTAGCATATGCGGCCATTTCCTTTACCGGAGAGAGCATTTCCTCCGGTCCGGTCGAGCAGTTGAGTCCGACCGCATCCGCACCTAAACTCTGCATTACAACAACTGCAGTTGCCGGATCTGTTCCGTAAAGTGTTCTTCCGTCCTCATTAAATGTCATACTTACCATGATCGGCAGATCACAGATCTCACGGATGGCAAGCACTGCTGCCCTTGATTCCTGAAGACTCATCATCGTCTCGACGACAAATAGATCCACGCCCGCCTTTAAGATCGCGCGTACCTGTTCCTTATAAATAGTAACCAGATCCTCAAACATCAGCTCTCCCATCGGAAAAAGTTGTTGTCCGGTCATGGTAAGATCTCCCGCCACCAGTGCTCTTTTGCCTGCCGCTTTTTTCGAGATCATGACCAGACGCTTATTCATTTCCTCTAAATGTTCTTCCAGACCATATTCTTCCAGCTTGATACGGTTTGCGGTAAAGGTCGGCGCATACAAAATATTGGTTCCCGCATCCACATAATCCTGCTGCAGCCGGATCATCACATCCTCATGCTCTAAGATCCACTGCTCCGGGCAGACGCCGACCGGCATTCCAGCATCCTGCAGATTTGTTCCCGTCGCACCGTCCAAAATGACCGGTCCATTCTTTACCAGTTCACGAAATGCTTCTCTTGTCATATTACCGCTCTCCTATTTTTCTGATTTCCGTAATGATATTGCTGATGAGTCCCGCCCGGTTAAACGGCGTCATCATATAAAATCCGTCTGCCACATCATAAAGCTTTTTCGCTGTCTCCACCGAAATCTGTGTTGCAACGGCTTCCGCTTCCTCTCTTGTCATATCCTTATCATAGCGATCTACGATCTCTTTTGTGATATGTATCCCCGGCATCTCATTGCAGACAAACTGCGCATTTTTGTAGCTGACGAGCGGCATAATTCCACAGATCAGTCTGGTATCCACATGTTCCTTAATATAACGAATCCGCTCCACATCTGCGTCCGTATAGACAGGCTGTGTCAAAAAAAACGTACAGCCCTCTGCAATCTTTAACTGCATCCGCTTTATGATCGCATCCACATTGACTCCGTGATAATTGAGTGCACCACTGTAACATATAGGGTCCTCTTTAAAAACATCCGCATTCATTTCTTTTGCATAGTTCATCAGTTTGATTGAGTTAAAATCAAACACGGACGAAATCTTTCCCTTAAACTCCCGTGCAACCGGGTCTCCGGTAATGAATAAAAACTGCCGGATACCCGCCATATAATCACCAAGCAGCGTAGAACGGAGCGCAAGGACATTCTTATCCCTGCAGCAAATATGGGGCATAACCGAAATTCCCACCTCGCGCTGCACTTTTTCCGCCAGAATTCCGGCATCCATCCGAGCCCTCGCCATCGGTGAATCCGCAAGTGTGATGAGATCCACCTGATTGTCTTTTAATAATTTTGCGCCGTTTATCACTTTTGTAACATCTGTCTCAAATGGCGGATCTAATTCAACAATATATACTTTTTCATTTTTCGCAAATTTTTCTTCTAATGCGTGACTTTGCTTTTCATCTCTTTGCGTCATCGTCTGTCCAATCCGCTTTTTTGCATGTGCACTTCCATCTAACGCCTGCTTTAATTTTTTAATATAAGAAGGCTCTGTTCCACAGCAGCCGCCCAGAATATCCACACCGAGTGCCGCTATTTTTTTCTGCATCTCCACAAAATATTTTTCATTACCCGCATACACGGTCTTCCCACGCAAAAATACCGGATACCCGGCATTCGGCAATGCCGTTAAATATTTTTCGTTCGGAAATACAGCATCTTTTAAAAGCTGATACAGATGCGCCGCTTCCACGCCGCAGTTAAATCCGTATGCATCCAGTGCCTCTTCTGCTGCAGCCTGCTCGATCACACGCTTTACACTGATCCCGGACTTGGTATAGCCGCTCTTGTCAAACGAAAACTGTGCAATAACAAAAGTATCACCTTTTTCCTTAATATAGGCGGCAAGCGGTGCCACATACACAAAATCCGAAAGCGTTTCAAATAAAAATACCCTCGCTCCGCATGCAAAAAATGTATCGCAGATCGTTTTGTACTCTGCAAGGACATCCTCATACGCTTCTTCACCGGAGTCATAGATCGGTCCTAGATCTGCCGCAATAAAAACTTCCTTTCCGCTTTCTTTTACCGCTTCCTCTGCGATCCGGCATCCCGCTTTGATATTTTCCGTCACTTCTTCCATCGTATCAAAAAACATCGTGTTGGTGGCAAATGTGTTGGTGCGGATCAGGTTTGCTCCCGCCTCAATATAATCAAGATGGATCTCCTTTATCCGTTCCGGTGCCTTCGTATTGGCACTCTCGACAAAAGCCTGTTCATCATTGAATTTTTTCTGGTAATAGGTTCCCATCGCGCCGTCCGTGATCAGACGGTGTTCTTTTAAATACGCAGCAATGTTCATGTCTCTTCCTCATTCTTGTGTGTTTTCCGTAAACGGCATGCAGTCCGTCTCCATATTCTTTCATTATATTAAATTCGCCATATCGTGACAAGACACATTTTTCCATAGCTGGCTATAGGATACGTCTATACCAAATATGACCGCTTCCATTTCGAAAAAAGAGCGCAGGATAAACATATCCCACGCTTTCTTTTTCTTCCATCTCTACAAGGAAAATGTCACCGCAAGTACATATTCCATCTCATCCTCTGTCATAAATTTCTTTAGCAGACGATACTGACCAGCCGGAAGCTTTCCGTATTCCTCCATCCAGTTGACCTGACAGGCTCCCTCCACTCCGGTATGCGGTGCGACCACCAGTGTTTCCTCCTCCCAGTCATGCGTAAGCGACTGGCTCGGCATCTTGTACCACTGTCCTTTCGTCCGCTTTTCGAGAATATATGCATCCTCAAACACAAGCTCCTTTGCAGAATCATTACGAATATCCAAAATCAGCCCTTCTGTAGAAACAGTGCCTTCCTCGATCGTCATGGTAACACCCTTGCAGTTATTCACCACTGAATTTTTTTTCTCTTCATGACTCGCCAGAACAATCAATATCGTCGCCGCTGCAATACCAAAGGCTCCCAGGATATGTACCGTCTTTTTTCTCATCCCAAATCACACTTCCTGCTTGTTTTCTATATAACAGACTAGCGGAATTTTTCGGAAAATGCAATGATTTTTCTTTGTTTTAATGAAAATTTTATAGTTAACTTCTTATCCTCTTCTCTCAAGGATCTAATCGATCAGACCATATTCTAACGCTTTCTGCACAGTCATATAATGATCCCGCTCGGTATCTCTTTTTATCTCTTCTAAACTTTTTCCCGTATTTTGGGCTAAGATCCGGTTTAAACACTGCTTATTTTTCTGTATGTGATCGGACACGATTCTGATATCTGTTGCCTGACCCTGCACACCATTTCCATGGATCGCCGGCTGATGTATCATAATTTCCGCATTTGGCAGCGCCATGCGTTTCCCCTTTGCGCCTCCCGCCAGCAAAAATGCTCCAAAACTGGCTGCAAGCCCGATACATATGGTTGACATCTCACATTTTATATACTGCATCGTATCATAAATAGCAAAGCCTGCCGTAATCGAACCACCCGGGCTATTGATGTACAACTGGATATCTTTCCCCGGATCCTGAGCCTCCAGAAAGAGCATTTGCGCAATGATCAGGCTGGCTGACGCATCACTTACTTCTTCTCCAAGAAAAATGATCCGATCTGATAACAGCCTTGAAAAAATATCGTAACTCCTTTCCCCGCGGCTTGTCTGCTCAATCACATATGGAACCGTACTCACGCAACTTTTCCTCCTCTTCATACATGATTTACACAAAACAGGCTTTCCGCTGCTCTTTTTCCTGCAACAGGCTGCTTCGACAAATATATACCATTTTTTCTATAGGTTTGCGGCGTACAGCAATACATTTGATGAAATGCCAGGCAAAAAGCCTGCGTTCCTTTATATATTTATAAATTGTGCCTTCCGTTTCCTTCGCAAAAGTTCTGGCCATGTGGAGTAATTCAGTTCCTCCGCATTCCTGTCCAGACTTAAATCCTCATTCAAATGTTCTTCTATATACGCTGTAATCTTCTCTGCCATACTTTTTTCTTTCATCGGATTCTCCTTTCTCTTCCTAAAAAGGATAACATATCCGCTTTCCGGCGTCTTAATAAAAATTGCCCTGATTACACGGTCTGTTTTCCATGATAGTGGTAAGCGCTTAATAAGATAATGCCTAGCCAAAAATAAGAGGATGGCTCGCAATACCATCCTCAGTAATGATTCTTATTTACACTGTGCCTGTACCTGTTGCGACCATGGCATTAAATCATCCAGCTCTTCTGGATATTGACGCCAGTTTAATCCTTGCATATATGTAAGCAGGTGCTCCAGATACGCAAATACATTGAGATTTTCTCATGACCCGGATAATGCGCAGGACACACGGATATTTCATCTCCCAGCTTGCTCTGCCAGGAACGAAACACCGATGCCCCACCTCCCGCATAAGAAAAGCAGAACAGTCTTACTCCCTTTGACTCATTCTCATTTTTTTCAAAATAGAATTTATTTTTCATAATTAAAAAATCGAAATAACTTCTCTTTTCCTTCCTCATCCAATGAATATTGTTCCAATACTTCCCCATTTTCAATATGCACAATATATGTGCAGGTCTTCAAAATAAATTCCAGGTCATGTGTAATTATCAACAACAAATCCAGCTTAGGCTGTACCTGTTCCAGTAGCTCTGCTACCCGTTCCATCTGATGATAATCAAGCCCACTCGTCGGCTCATCTAAACAAATCAGCTTTCTATCACTATAAAGCGCAGAGGCAATTGCAACTCTCTGTTTCTGCCCACCTGACAATGCCATCGGGTGAGTATCTGCATAATTTGTCAAGTCCAGCATAGACATCAGTCCATTCCTTTCCTCAGCGTTCTTATTTGCACTGCCTAATGATATTTCTTCCGCCACACTATTTGTAAACAGCTGATGATTTACTTCCTGAAATACTTCAAAGCTTTCTTTTACTCTTCTCTTTATTGAAAGAATATCATTTTCCTTACAATAGATTCCTTTTACCGATTTATTCATCCCGCATAAGCCATTCATAAAGGTGGATTTACCAGCACCATTATGACCAATTACTGCAATTTTTTCATGAAGCGGCAGCATACACTCATTAATCTTTAATACTGGCTCTTCTCTCCCTTTGTATCTGCAGGCAACCTCTTTCATGTAAATATGTTGTGCCGCATTCCAGGATTCCTTTTTACTTTTTTCACTAATATCACTATCTATTTTTCCTTGCCCTAGCTCTTCCTCATGCAATATACGGTAATCAAGTGAAACGAAGTCCTTTTTCTCTTAATTCCTGCCCGGAGAGCTTTTTAAAAGCTTCTATCGTATACTCTTGCTCAATTTTTCCGTCTTTTATATAGCAGACACGATCTGCAAGCTCCATCAAGTAACAGAGTCTGTGTTCTGCAATAATAATGGTCTTACCCTGCTTTTTTAAGGTCTTTAATATTCTTTCGATGTCCTTTATTGCATCAAAATCCAAATTTGCAGAAGGCTCATCCAGTACATAAATATCCGGTCTACCCGCATAAATACTTGCAAATGCGATTTTTTGTTTTTCACCACCAGACAACTGCATAATATTGCGATTCTGTAAATCCTCCAATTGAAACTGTTCTACACAATCTGCTACCCGTGCTTCAATTTCCTCTGTAGGAATCCCCTGATTTTCACAACCGAAAGCAATCTCACTAGAGGTATTCATATAAAAAAATTGAGATCTAGGGTTCTGAAATACACTTCCGCAGATTTTAGATATCTCTGCAAAGGGGATTTCATCTGACGGCTTTCCCATTAATTCAATTTTTCCTGTTATTTCCCCTTCGTAAAAATAGGGCGCAAGTCCATTTATCACGCGAAGAATCGTGGATTTTCCACATCCACTGATTCCTGCTAATAGAACACACTCCCCTTCTTTTACGCTCATTGATATATTTTTTATGCCATTTTTCCGATTCTCACCAGCGTACTGAAATGACACATTTTCTAAACGAACTGCCTCCATAAATTTTTAATATCCTCCACATAACTTCGAAAAGACCATAACAGTCACGGAGCATACCATCACAAGATAATCTGCCGTTTTTAATGAGACACGGCACAAATTTGTTCTTTTATTATGCATGCCAAGCCCTCTTGCTAATGCCGCTGCTGCTAATTCTTCTCCAATCTTTACTGTTGAAAATAATAGTTGAACTATCATATATTCCATAGCTTCTATCGGATGCAGCAGAATCTGTCCTGCTCCTGTTCCAATATTTCTCATACGCATAGCTGCGCGTATGTGATTCCATTCCTCCTTGACAGTAGGAAAGAATCGCACCAGCACAGCCAAAGGTATAATAATTACTTGCGGAACTCTTATTTTTTCCAGCGAAGCAATCATAACGTTGATTTCTGTGGTTGAAATAAAAAAATCAGCCGACATAATACAAAAGAAAAATTTACGAAAAGCAATAAACACAAGACATGCCAATGTAGATAACCACGAAACAGTTATTACCGGCAAAATGCACTTATCTCCAAACAGCAAAAATGCAAATATTAGGACATAACGAATGCATTTTTTCCACTTACCATTTGCTAGAAATAAACCACTTACACAAGCTAATAGCACAAGCTCCGTTATCACATTTACACCAAACGTAATAGTAATATTGATTGCGAGGATGCATAATATCTTTGTTATTGGATTTAAATTTCTCATGCAATTCCTGCCTTTTCAAAATGCTTTTTATTCATTTTTCCAGCAACTAATCCGCCCACAACAGCTGCAGCAATTGTATAAGCAATCATAACCGGAATAATCCAGTAAGGTGTCATTGCTTTTAACCCTTCCGCATATGCCTCGCCCATGGATGCTACAACACCATCAAAATAAGCATCTCTCATAAGCCAGATTGGGAAAAATGAGCCAACAGGCCAGATAGAAAATACATAATATCCAATCAAACTCATCTTCTTACTTGCGTATCCTCCCACTTTTGTAATCAAGTCGCTGATAAGACCTAATAATGAGCAAAATACAAACATAATCCACGAATTACCGGTAGTAAATACCATTAAAATACCAATCAATACACCCATAATAGTAATCATTCCAAAGGTCTTTACTTTTGTAATAAAAAGCATATAAA
>CAYMCM010000077.1:0-10154 GCA_964388945.1 uncultured Roseburia sp. | reverse complement strand
CTTTTATATTATACTGTTATGCTAAAAAGTCAAGAAAATAAAAATGACATGCCTGCATTTTGTGGAAGAAAACAAAGACTGGTGCAAAAGAAGAAAAAATTTGCCCGAAGCCTGAAAAACAGAGGCGAAACATGCGGTGAAAAGTTGGACAAAGCTACTTTAAAAAATGAACCTGCTTTTTTATAATAGGGAAGAAAAATGGACTTTTCCGAGGAAAAGGTAAAAACAGGAGGTAGCAGTCATGCAGATGATCGAACAGACATTGGAGTTTTTACAAAAGAACAGCGGAGTGTTGATCCTTGCGGTATGTGTGCTCTTATTTGTGACAATGCTTGGGTATTTAAAGCAGAGCAGAAAGATCCAAAAAAAGTTAGATGCCATAAATGAAAATATGACATTTCATTTTGAGCAGATGATGGACAAAGAGGCAGAAATGGAAGCAGAAAAAGCCAAAGAAAGAAAGCGTGAGAGGGAGGCTTTTCAGGCGGCAGAAAAGCAAAAGGAGAAAAAAGAGCAGGAAGCCGTATTTGATGCGGTTTTACAGGAAATTTTCCCTTGATAAATAGCGGTAACTTTGCTAAAATTGACACGATGAAAAGAAATGCCAAATGGCAGGGATAAACGAAGGAGTGTTAAAAATGGAGAAAATTACGTTTGACTACTCAAAAGCAGCAGGCTTCATCAGCGATGAAGAAGTTACTTATATGAGCAAACTGGTAGAAGATGCGAAAAAGCAGCTTCTTGACAGAAACGGCGCAGGAAATGACTTCTTGGGATGGCTCGATCTTCCGGTAGATTATGACAAGGAAGAGTTTACACGTATTAAGAAAGCAGCAGAAAAGATTCAGGGAGATTCCGAAGTGCTGATCGTGATCGGTATCGGTGGTTCCTATCTTGGAGCAAGAGCTGCGATTGAATTTTTAAGACATGGATTTTACAATAATGTATCAAAGGAAATCCGTAAAACACCGGAAATCTATTATTGCGGAAACAGCATCAGCGGAACTTATCTTCAGGGACTGATCGATGTAGTTGGTGACAGAGATTTCTCCGTAAACATCATTTCCAAATCCGGAACAACAACAGAACCGGCGATCGCATTCCGTATTTTCAAGGAAATGCTTGAGAAAAAATATGGTAAGGCAGAAGCAGCAAAGAGAATTTATGCGACAACAGATAAAGCAAAGGGAGCATTAAAGAACCTTGCGACAGAAGAAGGATACGAGACATTCGTAGTACCGGATGATGTCGGAGGACGTTTTTCCGTTCTTACCGCAGTAGGACTTCTTCCGATCGCAGTAAGCGGTGCTGATATTGATAAACTGATGGAAGGTGCAGCAGAAGGAAGAAAGCTTGCATTAGAGCAGAAATTTGAAGATAACGATGCACTCAAATATGCGGCACTTCGCAACATCCTGCTCAGAAAAGGAAAATCCGTAGAGATTCTGGCTAATTATGAGCCGAGCCTTCATTATGTATCTGAGTGGTGGAAACAGCTTTACGGCGAAAGCGAAGGAAAAGACCAGAAAGGTCTGTTCCCGGCATCCGTAGATCTCACCACAGATCTGCATTCTATGGGACAGTTCATTCAGGATGGTTCCAGAATCATGTTCGAGACAGTTATGAATGTAGAAAAATCCAGATGTGAAGTGACGATCCAGAAAGAGGATGTTGATCTTGACGGATTAAACTATCTTGCAGGCAAGACGATGGATTTTGTCAACAAGAGTGCGATGAACGGAACGATTCTTGCACACACAGACGGAAATGTACCAAACTTCATGGTAAATATTCCGGAACAGAACGAATTCTATTTAGGAGAATTATTCTATTTCTTCGAGTTTGCATGCGGTGTCAGCGGATACCTGCTTGGCATCAACCCGTTCAATCAGCCGGGTGTTGAAAGCTACAAGAAAAATATGTTCGCACTGCTCGGAAAACCGGGTTACGAAGATGCGAGAGAGACTTTGCTGAACAGATTAAAATAATCGTTTTTCAGTCAAAAAGATACAGCGAGATAGAGGGGGTGTCCTTAGGAAAGATTTCCGGGACTGCCCCTCTTTTTGTTACCGTATTTCGGGGCAAAATGCCGCTTGCTTGACAAAGCCTATGTTCTTTGCTATAATCTGGCTTGTAACAAATTTGTAACAAATGTAATAAAATTGCATAAATCATCATATGAGTGTAATACTATTTCAATAATTTAGCACTATGCAAAATATGGAGGGAAATATGAATTTAAACAGGAAAGTGGTCGAAGGTTCTATCGTGGCAGGAATGCTGGTGGTAATGACAGCGACCACATCAGTTACAAGTCAGGTTGTTTCGGATACGGAAGCAATGACAACAGTTCAGACAGTTGTCAGCGCAGAAGAAAGCTATACAACGGTAGCAGGCATCACCAGACAGATGGCACTCGTGGAGAACGGCGGAGCAGAAGTCAGTGTGGAGCATTCCGATGTACAGTTAGTGGCAGCTTCTGTGGAAGGTGGCACAGATGTGACAGCACAGACAGAATTAACTGATGCTTTACCGGCGGATGCGGTAAGAAGCATGCCGGTGGAGATGACTGGAGAAGACTTACAGAATATGACTGACGCAGACACGCAAGAGGATCTGCAGGATGCACAGGACGAGGGGCAGGAGACAATAGTCGAAGAAACAGCAGAGGCAGAGCTGCAGCAGCAGGAAGATATGATGGACGTCAATGCTTCAAATGAGGCTGCAACAGTTGAGAATACCGCAAATGAGATACAGTCGGATGCGGCTGCACAGCAGCTTGAGCAGGTACAGGCTGAGTGGCAGAACCGACTGATGCCGAGCGTAAATGAATATCTGAATATTCGTGCAGCAGGCGATGAGAATGCGGAAGTAGTCGGTAAGCTTTACAAAGGTGATGCGGCAGAGATCGTGGAACAGGGAGATAACTGGACGCATGTAAGATCCGGTTCGGTAGACGGATATGTATTAAATTCATACTGCGTATTTGGCGTGGATGCGTATGCACTGGCAAAGCAGGATTGCCAGACAGAGGCAAGGGTTATGACCGGAGGTCTTCGTTTGAGAACGGAGCCGAATGAGAATGCGACCGTAATTGATGCGGTATACGAAGGACAGGTGCTCACAGTAGATACCGAGGCGGCAGCTGCTGACGGATGGGTGGCTGTAGAGTATGACGATAAGCTGGCATATGTTGCAGCACCATATGTTATGGTTGATATTTCCGTGGGAGATGCGATCTCCATTGAGGAAGAACGCGCAGCTGCCGCTGCCGAAGCAGAAAAGAAAGCGGGTCAAAGCAGTGCGGCAGCGACAACACAGAAGTCTGCAGTAGCGGCATCCACAGATGATGTGACACTTCTTGCAGCACTGATCCAGTTGGAAGCGGGATCTGAGTGCTACGAAGGAAAAGTGGCAGTGGGAGCAGTTGTTATGAATCGTGTCAGAAGCGGCGGATATCCTGGATCTATTTCAGGAGTCATCTATCAGGGCGGACAGTTCACAACAGCATCCAGTGTACAGGGCGTTATTGCAAGCGGCGTCAGCGGAAGCTGTATGCAGGCGGCACAGGAAGCAATAAGCGGAGCCGACAATACCGGCGGATGTGTTTCTTTCCGGCGTGCAAGCTCCGGACGTGCGGGCGTGGTGATCGGGAATCACGTATTTTTCTAAGAAACAAAGCAATTTTAAGAATAAAAAGACCATAGTCTCGGGCGGTAAATTATTCCCCGGATATGGTCTTTTCTTTTGGATTTTTTGTTGTATTCTCAAATGAAATATAGTAAGATATTTTTATTGATAAAAGATTTATCAGACAAAATCAGGGAGGTAGTTAAAAATGGGTGCATTTATTGCATTGGTAATTCTTCTGGCAGTTGTGTTAATTATTTTAGTGAATTGTATTAAAATTGTACCGCAGGCGCATGCGATGGTTGTTGAGCGTCTTGGCGGATACCTGGCGACATGGGGCGTTGGTCTTCATTTCAAAGTGCCGTTTTTGGACCGTGTTGCAAGAAAAGTGATCTTAAAGGAACAGGTAGTGGATTTCCCTCCGCAGCCGGTTATTACAAAAGATAATGTTACAATGCAGATCGATACCGTTGTATATTTTCAGATCACAGATCCGAAGTTATTTACTTATGGTGTGGAAAATCCGATCATGGCGATCGAGAATCTGACTGCAACAACACTGCGTAATATCATCGGTGACCTCGAATTAGACGAGACACTGACTTCAAGAGAAACGATCAATACAAAGATGCGCGCGTCCTTAGACGTTGCGACAGATCCATGGGGTATCAAGGTAAACCGTGTGGAATTAAAGAATATCATTCCACCGAAAGCAATCCAGGATGCAATGGAAAAACAGATGAAAGCGGAACGTGAAAGACGTGAGGCTGTTACCAGAGCAGAAGGTGAAAAGAAATCCACGATCCTTGTTGCGGAAGGTAAGAAAGAATCTGCGATCTTAGAAGCAGAAGCTGAAAAGCAGGCAGCGATCTTACGCGCAGAAGCGAAGAAAGAAGCTACCATGCGTGAAGCAGAAGGTCAGGCACAGGCAATCTTAAAGATTCAGCAGGCAAATGCGGATGGTCTTCGTTTCTTAAAAGAGGCTGATCTGGATGCTAATGTACTGCAGTTAAAGAGCATTGAGGCATTTGCGAAGGCAGCAGACGGAAAGGCAACTAAGATCATCATTCCGTCCGAGATTCAGGGAATCGCAGGTCTGGCGAAATCTGTTGTGGAAGTGGCAAAAGAAAGCTAATATAGATTTCACAGGATGGAACAAAAAAGAACGGGCTGTCGAAAATTTTGACAGCCCGATTGTTGTAATGGCATACATAGAAAGGAAACAGGAACATGGACTTAAAAGGACGTAATTTTTTAAAACTGAAGGATTTTACACCGGAGGAAATTCTTTATATGGTAGATCTTGCGGCGGAATTAAAGGACAAGAAGAAAAAAGGCATTGCGCATGACGCACTGACCGGAAAAAACATTGCGCTGATCTTTGAAAAGACCAGTACAAGAACCCGCTGTTCTTTTGAAGTGGCGGCACATGATCTCGGCATGCATGTGACATACCTCGATCCGTCCGGTTCCCAGATCGGTAAGAAAGAGAGTATCGCAGATACCGCGCGTGTTCTCGGAAGAATGTTTGATGGTATCGAATACCGTGGTTTCGGACAGGAAATTGTGGAAGAACTTGCAAAATATGCGGGTGTTCCGGTATGGAACGGACTGACCAATGAATTTCATCCGACACAGATGCTGGCAGATGTGCTGACGATCCGTGAACATTTAGGACGGATCAAAGGCATAAAGCTTGCGTATATGGGGGATGCCCGTTATAATATGGGAAATTCCCTGATGGTGACCTGTGCAAAGCTTGGTATGGATTTTGTCGCATGCACATCAAAAAAATATTTCCCGGAACAGGAGCTTGTAGATTACTGTAAAAAAGTGGCTGCGGAAACGGGCGGAAGCATTACGCTGTCCGAGGATGTAGAAGCGGTAAAAGGTGCGGATGTCATCTATACGGATGTCTGGGTGTCCATGGGTGAGCCGGATGAAATCTGGGAAGAACGCTTAAAAGATCTGATGCCGTATCAGGTCAATAAAAAGCTGATGGACATTGCAGGTGAGCAGGCAATCTTTATGCACTGTCTTCCGGCATTCCATGATCTGAAGACGAAGATCGGACAACAGGTATATGAAAAATTCGGATTCTCGGAACTTGAGGTGACGGACGAAGTATTTGAATCCGAAAGATCTGTGGTATTTGACGAAGCGGAGAACCGTATGCATACGATCAAAGCGGTCATGTATGCGACACTGGCATAACAGCGACTGGCAGAGAAAATGCTTTAGAGCCCGGAGAAAAGAAAGATCAGGGGGCAGACATGAAGGCAGAGATTTTAACGATATTAAGAGATACAGATGGTTATGTGTCCGGTCAGGAACTTTGCGAACGGTTTGGCGTTTCGCGAACGGCGGTCTGGAAAGCAATGAACCAGTTGAAAAAAGAAGGATATGAGATCGAGTCGGTACAGAATAAGGGCTATCGTCTTATAAAGACGCCTGACATTTTAAGCAAAAATGAACTAATCAGCATCCGCAAGACAAAGTGGGTGGGCAAAGAGATTCACTATCTGGATGTGACGGATTCTACCAATACGCAGGCAAAGAGTTTGGGAGAAGCAGATGCGCCGAATGGCACACTCGTTGTTGCGGACAGGCAGGAGAGCGGCAGAGGACGGCGCGGCAGAAGTTTTGAGTCACCGGCAGGTGTCGGTGTTTTTATGACACTTTTGCTGAAACCGGAGATCCAGCCGCGGAATGCCTCCATGCTCACACTGGTTGCGGCACTTGCAGTTGTAAAGGGTATCGGACACATGATCGATCTTCCGGTGCAGATCAAATGGCCGAATGACATTGTGATAAATGGTAAAAAAATCTGTGGGATTTTAACAGAAATGAGTGCACAGGTAGATTATGTAAATTATATTGTGATCGGAATCGGGATCAATGTCGGCAATGGGGATTTTCCGGAGGAGATCAAGGATGTGGCAACTTCAATCTATTTAGAGAGCGGAAAGCATATCAATCGAGCCATGCTGATTGAAAAGGTCTGGGAAGAATTTGAAGATTACTATGAGCGTTATGAAAAGACGCAGGATTTAAGTGAACTGGTTAGAGAATACGACAGTTATCTGGTCAATCGCGGGCAGAAAGTGCGTGTGCTTGATCAAAAAGAGCCTTATGAGGGCAAGGCGATGGGGATCACCGACCGGGGGGAGCTTATTGTGGATACCTGGGAGGCAAGGCGGCTGGTGTCCGCCGGGGAAGTATCTGTGCGCGGAGTATATGGTTACGTGTGATTGAATAAAACGATAACAGGAAAGATGGATTGTTGAGGTAAAGTTGTAATGTTTCAGAATGAAGTAATATTATGCGGATCGAGTTCCTATACAAGAAAATTTTATTTAAACCGTGATTTTTCCAGACTTCCGGAGACAATCAAGGAAGAACTTCAGATCATGTGTGTGCTGTTCACCGAAGACGTTGGCGGAACACTGCAGTTAGTCTTTGATGCGGAGGGAAATCTGGAATTCCGCACGGAGGTAGAAGAGGGAGATCTGCTCTATGATGAGATTGGAAGTGTGCTAAAGATCAAACAGTTACGAAGCGAGAAGCAGGAACTGCTTGAAGCACTGCAAATGTACTACCGGGTATTTTTCCTGGGTGAGGGACTGAAGGAGGAATAACTATGCTGTTAGCGGTTGATGTGGGAAATAGCAATATCACACTCGGAGCGTTTGAGCGGGAGCGGCTGGTAGCAACCTTTCGTATGACAACGAAGCTTCCACGGACTTCGGATGAGTACGGAACGGAGATGCGGGGACTTCTTGCGAATAACGGAATCAGCCCGAATGCGATCGACAGCGCAATATTTTCCTCGGTCGTCCCGGATATCATGCACTCGCTGACCAGCGCTGTGATCAAATACTTTAACGTCACCCCGATCGTGATCGAACCGGGTATTACTACGGGGCTTTCGATTGCGACGGAGAATCCCAGACAGCTTGGAGCGGATCGGATCGTGGATGCGGTCGGCGCATATGAACTTTACGGCGGACCGGTCATCGTCATTGATTTCGGGACGGCAACCACGTTTGACCTTGTAGACGGAAATGGCGTATTTCTCGCAGGCGTGATCTCGCCGGGCATCCGGGTATCGGCGAAAGCACTTTCCCAGGGGACGGCGAAGCTTCCGGAGATCGAGATCAAAAAGCCGGCTTCCATTCTCGGCAGAGAGACAATCAGCAGCATACAGGCGGGATTGGTGTACGGTCAGATCGGACAGACTGAGTACATCGTGGAGCATATGAAGCGGGAAGCCGATCTTTCCGGGATCAAGGTTGTTGCGACCGGAGGACTTGGAAAGATCATCGCAAACGAGACAAGCAGTATTGACATTTATGATGCAACACTGACGCTTCAGGGTATGCGTTTTATTTATGAGAGACAAAAAAAAGAACAGGCAGACGGCGGAAAATAATATGAAGAATTTACAGATCGGAAATGTGACTTTAGAAAACAATCTGGTGCTCGGACCAATGGCAGGCGTGACAGACCTGCCATTTCGTCTGCTCTGCAAAGAGCAGGGAGCGGGACTTTTATGTATGGAAATGGTCAGCGCAAAGGGCATTTATTATAACAACAAAAATACGGAGCAGCTCTTAGCGATCGATGAGCGGGAGCATCCGGTATCTTTACAGCTTTTCGGTTCAGATCCGGATATCATGAGTGAGATGGCAAAAAAGATCAAGGAGCGGCCGTTTGATATTTTAGACATCAATATGGGGTGTCCTGTGCCGAAAGTCGTAAATAACGGTGACGGTTCGGCACTTATGAAAAATCCCATTCTTGCCGGAAAGATCATAGAAAAGACGGTTCGGGCGATCCAAAAGCCGGTCACTGTAAAAATCCGCAAAGGCTTTGATGATGCGCATATAAATGCAGTGGAGATGGCGAAGATAGCGCAGGAGAGCGGAGCGGCTGCGGTGGCAGTGCATGGACGTACCAGAGAGCAGTATTATTCCGGTAAGGCGGACTGGGACATCATAAGGCAGGTCAAGGAGGCGGTGCATATTCCGGTCATCGGAAATGGTGATATTTTAACGCCGGAGGATGCGATCCGCATGGAAGAACAGACAGGATGTGACGGTTTTATGATTGCGCGCGGGGCACAGGGCAATCCGTGGATCTTTGCACAGATTTTGCATTATTTTAAGACGGGGGAACATCTCCCGAAGCCGACGGCGGAAGAAATGGTGAAAACGATGCTGCGCCATGCAAAAATGCAGCTTGCATTTAAGGGTGATTATACAGGCATCCGTGAGATCCGGAAGCATGCCGCCTGGTATACGGCGGGCTATCCGAATGCAGCGCGTCTGCGCAGTGCGATCAATGAAGTGGAGAATTATGAACAGCTTCGGGAATTATTTGACCGATTTTTGACATATAATGAAAAAAACGTTTAAGCAGGTGCGGTGCATGGGGATGGATCGTGCGGATCGGTATAGTTTCGGAAAAATAAAAAAAGTTCTGCGGGTATTTTTGGTGTTTATGGGAAAACGAAAACAGAAAAGACAAAGCAATGCGGACAGTACGAACGGAACAGAAGAGGCACAGGAGGCGTGGCTTGAGAATCCCTATCTGCCGCAGTTTCGGAATATCGTGGATCAGGTGCTCGCAAAGCGTAAGATTGCTTACCGGGATTTCGCACCGATATGCATTGATGAGGAAAAGCCGGAACTGCTTTTGATGGAAGAGGATATTTTTACAGTTTTAGATGAGCTGGAACGGGATTTAAATGCGCTTACGATCATCACAGACCGCCCGGAATTTTTTGCTTCCTATGCGGCGCACATGGAAGAGGAAAATGGGCTTTTGGTTTCGGTTTTAAAAAAGAGCGGAATATCTTTTGAAGTGCCGTTTACGTTTCCCGGAAATGTGATTTTAGATTTTGAACGGCACGGACATTTTTGTACACCGGAGAAAACGGATGGATACTGTTATATCCCCATCTACAAAATACCCTGGCGAAGCGGCGAAAACCTTGACATTCGGGTGCCTATCGGGTATAATACTGTGATTGTTAAAGGACTGGACCGAAGAGAAGACAGCGGAGATTCCAAGGATGTTTTTGCGGGATTTTCGAAACAATAGAAAGAAGAAACAGGAAGGACAGAAAGCAAGCATGGATAAGAAGAATATTTTGACCTATCAGGGACTGCAGAAACTGGAAGAAGAATTACAGAACTTAAAAGTTGTAAGAAGAAAAGAAGTAGCACAGAAGATCAAAGAAGCCAGAGAACAGGGTGACTTGTCCGAGAACGCAGAGTACGATGCAGCAAAAGACGAACAGCGTGACATCGAAGCACGTATTGAAGATATCGAGAAGATCTTAAAGAACGCGGAAGTCGTTGTGGAAGAAGAAGTAGAACTCGATAAGATCAGCATCGGCTGTATGGTAAGAATCCTCGATGTAGAAGAGAACGAAGAACTTGAATATAAGATTGTTGGTTCTACTGAGGCAAACAGCTTAAAGGGCAAGATTTCCAACGAGTCTCCGGTCGGCAAGGCGT
>CAYMCM010000076.1:0-10232 GCA_964388945.1 uncultured Roseburia sp. | reverse complement strand
AAATTATAATATGCGAAGCGGGTGATGTTTATGGCGGATATTACAACAGAACAACTGGAAGAACTGGAAAAC
This sequence comes from uncultured Roseburia sp., assembly GCA_964388945.1. Classification (GTDB taxonomy): domain Bacteria; phylum Bacillota; class Clostridia; order Lachnospirales; family Lachnospiraceae; genus Roseburia_D. The sequence goes on along the minus strand of CAYMCM010000076.1, from coordinate 10,160 downwards.
GAAGTGATTCCGAAAACCGACAATATAAAGATCATGAAGGAATTTGAGAGTCCGGAGCATCTTTATAAAGAGCTGATCGCCAGTGTGCGTAAATATCATCCTTCCGACGATATTTCCATGATCGAAAAGGCGTATCATGTGGCGGACGAGGCACATAAGGGACAGGTCAGAAAGTCCGGAGAGGCATATATTATTCATCCGCTGTGTGTTGCGATCATATTGGCGGAGCTGGAATTGGACAAGGAGACGATCGTTGCAGGATTACTCCATGATGTGGTGGAGGACACCGTTATGACAGTGGAGGAGATCACCGAGGAATTTGGTGCAGAGGTGGCGCTTCTTGTGGACGGTGTTACCAAGCTTGGACAGCTTGCCTATGATGCGGATAAGGTCGAGGTACAGGCAGAAAATTTAAGGAAGATGTTCCTTGCGATGGCAAAGGATATCCGTGTTATCCTGATAAAGCTGGCTGACCGCCTGCACAATATGCGTACTTTAAAACATATGACGCCGGAGAAACAGAAAGAAAAAGCGCGTGAAACGATGGATATTTATGCGCCGATCGCACAGCGGCTTGGTATTTCCAAGATCAAGATCGAGCTGGATGATCTTTCACTTAAATATCTTGAGCCGGATGCGTATTACGATCTGGTCGAGAAAGTTGCGCTCAGAAAGAGTGTGCGTGATGACTATGTGCAGCAGCTTGTGGGCGAGGTGAAAAAAAGCATTGAAGAAGCTGGGATCAAGGCAGAGATCGAAGGACGCGCGAAGCATTTTTTCAGCATCTACAAGAAGATGAAAAATCAGAACAAGACGATCGATCAGATATATGATCTGTTTGCGATCCGCATTATTGTTGAGTCTGTAAAGGACTGCTATGCGGCACTCGGCGTGATCCATGAGATGTATAAACCGATTCCGGGACGTTTTAAAGACTATATCGCGATGCCAAAACCGAATATGTACCAGTCTCTGCATACAACACTGATCGGGCCGACCGGACAGCCGTTCGAGATCCAGATCCGTACTTATGAGATGCACCGTACTGCGGAATACGGTATTGCTGCCCACTGGAAATACAAAGAGGCATCTGATGGAAAGAATGTGCAGAACCAGGAAGAGGAGAAATTAAGCTGGCTCAGACAGATCTTAGAGTGGCAGAGAGATATGTCGGACAACAGAGAGTTTATGAGCCTTTTAAAGAGTGACCTTGATCTGTTTTCCGATACGGTATTCTGCTTTACGCCGACCGGAGATGTGAAGAATCTGCCGAACGGTTCAACTCCGGTCGATTTTGCCTACTGCATCCACTCGGCGGTTGGAAATAAAATGATTGGCGCGAAGGTAAACGGAAAGCTGGTTACGATCGATTATGTGATCCAGAACGGTGACCGGATCGAGATTTTGACCTCGCAAAATTCCAAGGGACCAAGCCGTGACTGGCTGAATATTGTAAAGAGCACGCAGGCAAAAAATAAGATCAATCAATGGTTCCGCAGTGAATTAAAGGAAGAAAACATTGTAAAAGGAAAGGAACTGATCGCCCAGTACTGCAAGACGAAAAACATCAACCTTTCCGATATCAATAAACCGGAGTATCAAAGCAAGATACTGCGCAAATATGGATTTCACGACTGGAATGCGTGTCTGGCAACGCTCGGCCACGGTGGTTTAAAAGAAGGCCAGATCGTAAACCGGATGTTAGAGGAATTTCACAAAGATCATCCGATTCAGATGACAGATGCGGATGTGCTGGAAATTGTAGCGGAAAATAAAGAAAAAGCGGCTGCAGCACCGGTCATAAGATCCAAAAGCGGTATTATTGTCAAAGGAATCTATGATGTGGCGGTACATTTTTCCAAATGCTGCAGTCCGGTTCCGGGAGATGAGATCGTCGGATTTGTGACAAGAGGCAGAGGTGTTTCCATACACCGGACAGACTGTATCAATATCATCAATCTCTCAGATCTGGAGCGTGCGCGTCTGATCGATGCGGAATGGCAGCAGGATACCGAGGGAGAGTGCAAGGGGCTTTATATTGCCGAGATCAAGATATTCTGTCATGACAGGAAAGGGCTGCTTGTGGATATTACAAAGATCTTTACCGAGCGTGAGATCAGTATAAGCGGCATCAACTCCAAGACCAGCAAGCAGGGGATCGCAACGATCTCTGTGTCTTTCAGCGTAAAAGGAAAAGAAGAATTGGAGCGGCTGGTTGAGAAAGTACGCCAGATCGAGAGCGTGATTGATATTGAGCGTACAACAGGCTGATGAATAACGGATAAATAAAGGAGAGATCATGGCAAAAATAAAAGTATATTCCTACGTGGTAGGACCGGTTTGTACAAATTGCTATTTTGCGGTAAATGAGGAGACAAAGGAAACGATTATCATAGATCCGGGAGCAGCAGCGGAATATCTGATCGAGCAGGTTGAAAAAGAAGGTCTGCGTCCGGCTGCGGTGTTTTTGACACACGGACATTTTGACCATGCGACAGCGGCAGCAGATGTGGCAGAGCATTTCGGCGTGCAGATTTATGCACATGAACTGGAAAAAGAAACGTTGGAGAATCCGTCACTCAATCTTTGTGCGATGGCAGGTGACAAGGGACTGGCCTTTCATGCGGATGTTTATGTAAAAGACGGACAGATGCTCGAGATTTCCGGTTTTTCCATCCGGGTACTGCATACACCGGGGCATACGATTGGTGGTGTCTGCTATTATTTTATCAAAGAAAATGTTCTGTTTTCCGGAGATTCGCTGTTTTGTGAATCTATTGGGCGCACAGATTTTCCGAAGGGCAGTATGTCGGATCTGATCCGTTCCGTAAAGGAAAAGCTGTTAGTGCTTCCGGAATACGTGCATGTTTATCCGGGACACAATGAGGAAACCACGATTGAGCACGAACGCGTGTACAATCCGTATTTTTAGGAAAAGAGTTTTTTATGATTATCGTGAAATTAAATGAGCCAGGGTTTGAATATGACATTCATTCCCTGGTAAAGTCTTTTTATCCGGCAGAAGATGTATATGTGTCGGTACAGGAAAAACAGACGGACGAGCCGGTTTTATTTTATATGGAATGCAGATATTCCGAGGAAGAGATAACACTGCTTGTCTGGAAGACAAAGGAAGAAAGAAACGAAAAGCCGCATAAGGAACAAAAAGTTTCTATTGCGGGCGCAGACCGGAAAGAGGTCAAAAACCGCTTAAAACGGGTGCTTTATGAGATGCTGTCTGAGCATACCGGGATCAGTCTTCCGTGGGGAACATTAAGCGGTATCCGTCCGGTCAAGATCCCGCTGCAGCTTTTGGAAGAGGGGAAGAACCGTGATGAGATCGCGGCATATATGAAAGAAACCTATTACTGTTCCGATGCAAAGACAGAATTGTCATTAGACATTGCAAAGCGGGAACTTGCACTGCTTCAAAAACTCGACTATGAGAACGGGTATAGTATATATATTGGGATTCCGTTCTGTCCGAGTACCTGTCTTTATTGTTCTTTTACATCCTATCCGCTTTCGGCGTGGCGCGACCGCGTGGATCTGTATCTGGATGCATTGGAAAAAGAACTGGATTTTACCGCAGAAAAATTCAAGGATCGTAAGTTAAATACGGTCTACATTGGCGGTGGAACACCAACGACACTGACAGCGGCGCAGTTAGACCGCCTGATCCGGAAGATCAAATGCAGTTTTGACTTATCGGATCTTCTGGAATTTACCGTGGAGGCGGGCAGACCGGATAGTATCACCAAAGAAAAGTTAGAGGTGCTTTACCGCCACGGTATCTCAAGGATCTCGATCAATCCGCAGACAATGAAGCAGGAGACACTTGATATTTTAGGCAGACATCATACCGTAGAGCAGATCGAGGAAAGTTTTCATCTGGCGCGAAAGATCGGGTTTGATAATATCAATATGGATCTTATCATGGGACTGCCGGAGGAAACAATCGAGGATGTTGCGCAGACAATGGAGCGTTTAAAGGCACTCGATCCGGATAACATTACGATTCATTCCCTTGCGATCAAACGTGCGGCAAGGCTTAATATGTTCCGGGATCAGTATAAGGAGTTAAAGATTGAGAACACGCAGGCGCATCTGGATGTGGCGGCGCGCGCAGCGGAGCAGATGGGACAGACCCCATATTATCTCTACCGTCAGAAGAACATGGCAGGCAATTTTGAGAATGTCGGTTATGCGAAGCCGGGCAAGGCGGGCATCTATAATGTCCTGATTATGGAAGAGAGACAGACAATCATAGCGTGCGGGGCAGGAGCTTCTACCAAGCGTGTTTGGCCGGAGCCGAATCCGGATGGCACACACCGAATTGAACGCTGTGAAAATGTCAAGGATGTGGCTTCTTATATCACACGGATTGATGAGATGATCGAGCGGAAAAGACAGTTGCTTTCCCGCTAAAATAAGTATAATAAAAATAACGGGAGTGCGGCTTTTGGCTAAAACCAAGGGCTCCACTCCCATTTTTTACGTTATACTGTGCTCTGCTGTGCCATATTTTTTAGCAGTATAAAAAATAGAAATATCTATTGAAAATTAACAGGGCACAGAGTAAAATACAATAAATTGGTGTAAGTACCAAAAAGTGACAGGGTATGTCAATTTTTTTGCAGGGCATAGAGTTATGTACCGCAGAAACGGTGGATTAAGAAAGGGGAAGAGAATGAAAAAACAGATGAAGATGAGATATTTGGACAAAAAAGCAAGACCCGGTGTTACCCTGCTTATGTGTTTGTGCCTGATCGGGACGATGGTTCCGATGCCAGTGCGGGCAGAAGAAAATGACATGGAACTGGAAGAAGCTATGGAAAGCATGCAGGAACAGGGAGCGGCAGAAGGATTGTATGAAATCGTTACAAGCGAAGCAGAAAGTTCTGCTGATGTGGTTGCTGCGGTGCAAGTGCTGATCGATGCACTGCCGGAAGCAAGTACGATCACGCGGGAAAACAGGGGAAGCGTGGAGAGCCAACTGGATGCGGTGGATGAGGCAAAGAACGGTTTGACGGATGAGCAGATGATGCAGGTGGATTTCAGCAGGTATAACGCCGCCATTGCAGCGTTGAATGTGTTGGATGACATGGGCGGTGCGGAAATACCGATGCTCACTATGCAGATATTTGTAAAAATAGAAAATTCTGCGAATCTGGCGACGTTGGAAGTGGAATCGGGTGACAGCATAGATAATGTGAAAGCGAAAATTCAGGAGAAATGGGGGTATGCACCGGAGTGCCAGTGCCTGCTCTTTGCGGGGAAAATATTGGAGAACGGCAGAACCCTTGCGGATTATAATATTCAAAAAGAATCCGACCTCACACTGGTTTTGCTGAATGCGGGAGAGACGCCAGTCAATAGCGTGGAAACGCTGAATGCTGCATTAAGCAGCAGTACCGTCACGAACATAAAGATGATCGGTGATATAACGATTAATGGTACGCTTAATATAAATCATGCAGTCACGCTGGATTTAAATGGTCATGTGCTGACGCAGGGCGGAAGCGGAAGTATGATAAAAATCAATGCTGGAGGAAATCTGACGCTGACAGACAGCCAGCCCGATGCACAACACACAGGTGATCTGCCGCATGGTGGTGTTATTACAAATGGGACGGGTAGTGTGATAGGTGTGCAAAACAGTTATGGCGGCGGAGTAAACGTTGATAACGGCGGAAACTTTAAAATGATCGGGGGAACGATTACAAACTGTAAGGCTATGTATGGCGGCGGAGTAAATGTTAATAATGGCGGAAGCTTTGAGATGATCGGAGGGACGATCACAGGCTGCAGAGCTATGTATGGCGGCGGAGTAAATGTTGATAACGGCGTAAGCTTTAGGATGATCGGGGGGACGATCACAGGAAACAGTGCTACGCATGGCGGTGATGATGTGTGGGGAATAATGAAACCAAGCCTGCTTTCTGTTACAAATCCGCAGGATATCACAGGCGTGGAAAATGGTACGCCAAAGACAGCGGAAGCACTCGGACTTCCGGCGGTAGTCACGATCAGGACAGCAGATACCTCGGTAACGACAGCAGATGTGACATGGGAGTTAGATAACCTTGCAAGCGGAACATATGATCCATCGGTGCTGACAGAGCAGAGCTTTACTGTAAACGGAACAGTGAAACTGCCTGTAAATATTGTAAATGACAAGAATATTTCCTTGATTGTATCTGTTAAGGTGACGGTTATGGAAGCGGGTACTGTCGGAGCGATCACTGCAGATTTAGCGGCAGGAACTTATACGTCAGATCAGCAGGTGGTACTTCGTTCCTCCACAGCGGATGCGGAGATTTATTATACCACAGATGGAAGTACGCCGAACCGTACCAACGGAACAAAATATACAGCTCCGATTTCCATAAAAGGAATATCCGGACAGACAAAAACAACAACCCTCAAAGCGGTTGCAGTTAAGACGGGGATGAAAGACAGTGCGGTGGCATCCTTTGTATATAAGATAGATCTGTCGGGACAGAGTGCAGATATTTCCTATCAGATCATAAGTGGTGCAGACGGCAGTTGGATATCGGGAAACAGTGACGGACTTACCATCCGCGGAAATGGTGAATTTTCTAAGTTTACCGGAGTAAAAGTGGACGGCAGGCTGATCGGCCAGGGCAGCTATACTGCAAAGGAAGGTTCTACGATCGTTACGCTTAGTGCAGTTTATCTGAACACACTTGCATCGGGAACCCATTCCGTTGAGATCCTGTGGACGGACGGTTCTGCAGCTACTGGGTTTTCGATCAATGCAGATACCTCCGGCAATGGCAGCAGCAATAACAGCAGTACGACTGCCAATGTCAGCGCATCACCGGATAACGGCATATCGCCGGACAGTTCGGCTAAGAAGGATGATGTACCTAAGACCGGATATGAGACACCGATCGTATGGCTGTTTGTTCTGGTGGCCATTTCAGGAACAGGACTTGCGGTTACAGGAGAAAAGAACAAAAATTTAAAAATGTGGAAATGATATTAAATAAATGATACGAGAAAAGAAACATGGAAAAAGCGGGTGTCCCCCGCTTTTTCTTCGAAAGAAACCAAAACAGGTGCTCCGTTTTTTGTTCCTTATAGTATTTGTCCTTTCAGCGGCAGGATCAATCGTATGTGGGATCGGCTGTCTGCGTCAGAATATCGGGGCATGGCGCACAAAAGAAGAATTACAGAGTATGCGGGAAGAAGCACAAAACGGTGGAAAATGTAATAAGGCGCAGTTTCAGACAGGAAGGATTGCGGCGGCTGTTTTTGCGGATGTATGCGGGGAGATGCCGCCAGAGGAAGAGGAGGGGAAAGCACCGGACATTCTGGAGCAATATAAGGGCTTATATGAGATCAACCCTGATCTGGCAGGCTGGCTTACCATTGACGGTACGGTGATCGATTATCCGGTTATGCAGACAATGGAAGATGAAAGCTATTATCTAAGCTATGATTTTTATGGGAAACAGAATAAGAACGGGTGTCTGATCTTAGATACGGACTCCGCAGCCGGAACAGGCACGAAAGATTATGATTACGCAGACGGAACAGCACCGACGACGAATTTGATCGTACATGGGCACAATATGAAGTCCGGGGAGATGTTCGGGAGTCTGAAAAGCTATGCAGATGCAGCGTATGGGATGGAGCATAAAATCATCCGTTTTGACAGTCTGTATGAGGAACGTGAGTATGAACTGATCGCAGTGTTTTATTCACAGGTGTATTACGAAAGTGACAACGTATTCAAATATTATAAGTTCTTTCGGGCAGATACACAGGAGGAATTTGATGACTGGTACGAAAATATCAGGGAACTGTCTTTATACGATACAGGTGTAACAGCGCAGTTCGGGGATGAATTTATTACGTTATCAACTTGTTCTTATCATGTTGAAGACGGGCGGTTCGTAGTGGTCGGAAAGCGCATAAAATAAGTATGCCGCAATGCAAAAGTAGTTGACATTCCGTATTGCGAAAAATATAATGGACTGTGGATGTTAGGGAGCATTACCTATGAGCAGAAAAAAGTGTAAAAAGCCGGATGTGATACGTGATCCGGCATGAATGAGACAATAGATGAAAAGCAGAGAAAATGGAGGAAATTTCATGGCATTAGTAAAGAAACCAGTCACAGGCATGAAAGATATTTTACCGGAAGAAATGCAGATCCGCGATTATGTGGTGAATATCATAAAGGAGACTTACCGGAGCTTCGGATTCACTCCGATCGATACCCCGTGTATGGAGCACATTGAAAATCTGTGCAGTAATCAGGGCGGTGAGAATGAAAAACTTATCTTTAAGGTATTAAAACGCGGGGAAAAGTTAGATCTTGAGCATGCGGAAAGTGAGAGTGATCTGGTCGATTCCGGGATGCGCTATGATCTGACCTTACCGCTTTCCCGTTTTTACGCAAACAATGCGAACAATCTGCCGTCCCCGTTTAAGGCGCTCCAGATCGGAAGCGTATGGAGAGCAGACCGTCCGCAGAGAGGACGTTTCCGCCAGTTTACACAGTGTGATATCGATATTTTGGGTGAGCCGTCCAATTTAGCAGAGATCGAGCTGATCCAGGCAACAACAACAACACTTGGCAAACTCGGTTTTAAAAATTTCGAGATCCGCATTAATGAACGCCGTATCTTAAAAGCAATGGCGGCTTACAGCGGATTTGAGGAAAAAGATTTTGATGTCGTATTCATCATTTTAGATAAGATGGACAAGATCGGACTCGAAGGCGTGGCGGCAGAACTGGAAAAATCCGGTTTTGCAAAGGAGAGCATTGAAAAATACCAGTCACTTTTTACCGGTGTGGAAAATGCGGATGACGGCGTAGCATATCTTGCAGATACACTGGGTGATTATCTGGATGCTGATGTCATGGATAATTTTAAAGACATCATTACCGCAGTTGAAGCAACGAAAGGTGATTTCTTTACGCTGGTATTCGATCCGACACTGGTGCGCGGAATGTCTTATTATACCGGAACGATCTTTGAGATCGCGATGCCGGAATTTGGCGGAAGCTGCGGCGGAGGCGGACGTTATGACAAGATGATCGGAAAATTTACCGGACAGGATGTTCCGGCATGTGGATTTTCCATCGGTTTTGAACGTATCATCATGCTGCTTTTGGAGAGCGGATTTAAAGTGCCGTCTCAGGAAAAGACAGCTTATTTGATAGAGAAGAACTATCCGAACGACAAGCTCTGCGAGGTCATGAAGCAGGCGGCAGAAGAGCGCGCCGTGGGAAAACAGATTTTGGTGACGCGCATGAACAAAAACAAAAAATTCCAAAAAGAAAAACTGACGGCAGAAGGCTATACCAGTTTTGTAGAATTTTTTAATAAATGATCACTGGATCAAGATTAAATTTATAGGATAAATCAGGAGGAAAAAACTCATGGCAGAGTCAATGAGAGGCATGAAAAGATCCCACAGATGTACGGAGGTTTCTGCGGCAAATATCGGGCAGAACGTTACCGTTATGGGATGGGTACAGAAAAGAAGAAATCTGGGAAGTCTGATCTTTATTGATTTAAGAGACCGTTCCGGTATTCTTCAGATCGTATTCGATGAAAACAGCGTAGGGGCAGAAGGATTCGAAAAGGCGGGAACGCTTCGAAATGAATTTGTCGTTGCAGTGACCGGTACGGTGCAGAAGCGTACCGCAGCAGTCAACGAATCATTAAAGACCGGAGATATCGAGGTGATCGCTACGGATATCCGTGTGCTGTCCGAATCTTTGACACCGCCGTTCCAGATCGAGGAGAACAGCCAGACCAAGGATGAAATCCGCCTGAAATACCGTTATCTGGATCTGAGAAGACCGGATATCCAGAAAAATATGATGATGCGCAGCAAGGTTGCCTATCTGATGCGTGAATTTATGGCAAAGGAAGGCTTTCTTGAGATCGAGACACCGACCTTATGTAAATCTACACCGGAAGGTGCCAGAGATTATCTGGTGCCGAGCCGTGTACATCCGGGTTCTTTTTACGCACTTCCGCAGTCACCGCAGCTTTTTAAACAGCTTTTGATGGTATCCGGTTTTGACCGTTATTTCCAGATTGCCCGCTGCTACCGTGACGAAGATCTGCGTGCAGACCGTCAGCCGGAGTTTACGCAGGCAGATATGGAGC
>CAYMCM010000075.1:0-10265 GCA_964388945.1 uncultured Roseburia sp. | reverse complement strand
TTTTAAACCTATGTGGAATTTACCTCTGCACTGGAATTTACTTTTTCAAGTCAGTAGCTGACCGTTTCCAGTATCCAAAATTTCATAAGACCCTCTTACGCAAATAGTTTCCGCACTCTGTCTGCATCAAATGTCACCTGTGACACCTGATCCACTTCAATCTGATAAAGCGCATTTGCCGCAAGATGCTCTGCCGCCTGCTCGAGGTCACGGATTCCTGTGGTATCCGCATACTGCGCCACGACCGCATCCAGTCCGTCCTCGGTGATCACACACTCGCCCGGTTTTAACCCGATGCGCTTTAATACCTTTGGCAGTGCAAATCTGGAGAAGATGATCTTTTTTTCTTCCGGTGTATAATCCGGAATATCTATTACTGCAAAACGTGACATGAGCGGTGCACTGATCTCATCTTTGTTGTTTGCTGTCGCGATCGGATACACACCCACCGTCGGCACCATACACTCCATGTAATTATCCGTAAATCCAAGATTATCTAAAAGTGTCAAAAGCACATCCGCCGGATTTCCATTCCCCTTTCCCGATGCCGCCTTATCCAGCTCATTGATGATAAAGACGAGATTTGACTCACCCGCCATAGAAAATGCTTCCATGATAATTCCCGGTTTTGCATTGGCATAAATCCTTGAACTTCCGGTGAGCTGCTCCGGATCATTGATGGAACTCATGTCAAGCGTTGTCCACGGCAGTTTTAAGATACGCGCCACCGCATAGGCAATCTGCGATTTTCCGGTTCCCGCCGGCCCTACAAGCAAAAGCCCATATGCCGGGAGTGTATGCGTGCGGTTGATCTGGATGATCGTCTCCATGATGCGCTGTTTCACACGCTCCATACCATAAAGTTCCTCGTCTAAGATCCGGCGTGCTTCCTTCGGATCGATCGCTTCAAAATAGTTACTCTTCCACTGCACATTCATCATAATGGAAAGCGCACGCTGCGCATGACGGCGTTCCTCCTGCGATACCTCATGCGACCGCGCAACCGCCAGATTTCTTCTCGCCCAGAGTCTGATATTGTCCGGCATCGTCCTTCCCGCACAGGTCATAAAATCCGAAATGCTCTGGATGCTGGTCAGCTTCATGTTATCTCCGGTTTCATCCGCATCCTCATCTTCCTGCTCCGGTGTCGGCGCATTGCTTGCAAGCAGACGCTCGATCATAAACTGAAGAAATCCGTCCTCTGCAGACAGCTTTGTCCCACCGCCGAGTGTCGTCTCCCTGATCTTGTATACTGCATACCCGTCATTCGTATTTTCACCCGAAAGCCTTACGCTGATATGATTTTCTCCGAGCCATTTCAACAAACTTACAAAACGGGCATCTACCCGCAGAATATCCGCTGCGTAGGTTTCTCCCTTCTCTTTGAACTCAAACGCCGTCCGTTTGCTCTGATTCGTGAAAACGCCTGTCGAATGGTGCGCCCACGCTTTTTCTTTATTGTCAAGCACCAGAATCGGTTCCTTGGGTGTTTTTACCTTTTCATTCGATGCAAATGTCGTGTATGTACAGACTGCTGCCTCTTTCTTATTTGGTGTATCACTAAAATCAAAAACTGGCATACTAATCCATCTCCTCTATCGTATTTTTAATCTTTTCAATCAACGTTATATCTGCCGGCAGCCAGTCAACCTCTCCAAGCTGATCCTTCGTCAACCAACGCGCCGCCTCGTGCTCCTTCAAAACCAGATCTCCCGCTACTACCTCACACCAGAAACAGTCCATAGACAGATGAAAAGTCGGATAATCATATTCGATGGTGTCTATCAGATCCCCAACTGCAATTTCCGTATCCAATTCTTCAATAATTTCCCGCTTCAATGCCTGCGCAGGTGTTTCTCCGGCTTCGATTTTTCCCCCGGGAAATTCCCAATTGCCTTTCAGATCTCCATAACCTCGCTGCGTTGCAAAAATAATCTGCTCACCTTCGTCATTCTGCGCTTTCATTACTGCAGCCACTACTCTTATTGTTTTCATATTAATTCGCTTCTTTCTCTCCAGGGCAAGGACAATCTGTCTATCTGTCTGATCCTCCATGAACAGCGGAATATTCAGCACATCATCAAGAGCTTCCGTCTTATCAGAGTTTTTGTGTTTCATGATCACGCTTTTATTATATGTGTATATTGCAAAAAAACACAACCCATAATCACCAAATTATATCGTTTTTATTGCGTTACAATTACACTTTTATATATGATAAAAAATATACCTTACATCTACCAATAACGGTTTGATGCCGTTTCTGCGCAACAAAACCTCCAAACTGAGCAATATTATCTTACATCAGTTTGGAGGTTTACACAAACTTTGGGACAGCACCCAACTTACTGCTTATCAAACGAAATCCACGCGATCTCCATGACCGGCTTTACCACTTCCGCCCGAATTTCATAAAAGCCTTCTTCCAGTTCCACGGAAAGCAGCTTCTGTGTGACCCAGTTTCCTTCCGTTCCACTGGTCTGCACTGTGGTCAACGGCTCATCGTTCAGATAAATATTTGCTGCCGCCTGCGCCAGATTCGAAGCGTCCGAGCAGAGTTTCGCAATTACCTTGTAAACGCCCGCCTGCTTTACATGGATAACCGCAGATGCTTTTTCTTTCATAGGAAGCTGTAGCGTTTTGGCAAGCTCCTGTATATCTGCTGCATTGATACCAGCCGCATCCATATTTTGTACGGCATGAAATACTAAAATCTCCTCAAACGGCTTCAGCGGTCTTTGCATGACCGGCGCATTTAAGATAAAGCGGCAGATATTTTTTGCACTGCGCTGCAGTTCACCTCTGGTCAACCTTCCATCTGCAAGCGCCGAAGGCGTGTCATCCTCCATCGAATTGATCTCCGCTCCATTATTATTGACCACCATATAAAGGTCATTCTGCGCACGCACCATCGAAGACGTAAGCTGTCTGCTTGGCGCTCCGCCTTTTACTACATCATTCATGCACGCCCACCAGTCCGTCATCACAATGCCGGTGTAACCCCACTCACCACGCAGAACGGTAGTATTTAAATCGTAATTTGATGCCGTCCAGTGTCCGTTTACCGGTCCATAGGAAGTCATAATGGATACCGCACCACCTTCTTTTACCGCCATCTCAAAACCTTTTAAGTAAATTTCACGAAGTGCACGCTCCGATACTACCGCATCTGCCGTGTGTCTCGCCGTTTCCTGGTTATTCGCCGCAAAATGCTTCACGGTCGCAGAGGAACCGCCTTTTTTGATTCCCCGCACAACTGCCGCCGCAAAACTGCCCGTCACATATGGATCTTCACTGAAATACTCGAAATTTCTTCCATTTAATGGATACCGATGAATGTTTACACCGGGCCCAAGCAGCGTATCAACTTCATTTGCCACCAGTTCCTGTCCTTCCAGCACATACAGTTCTTCCATCATCGGAATATTAAAAGAGCATGCTAGCAGCGTTCCGATCGGAAGCTGTGTTGCCGTCTTTCCGTTTTCCATACGGATACCGGACGGTCCATCCGCCGCACACGCAACTGGTATTCCATAACGGTACAGGCTGTCACTTACTCCGCCAAACGCAGATGCCGTTCCCGGTGTCACCTTCGGACTGCTCATGCCTTCCCCACGCACGATCGTAGCAAGCTGCGCATCATCAAGCTGCGCAACAAACGCATCAAAATCTGCCTTTCCTGCAGCCACATCAGAAAGCAGAATATTTTGATCTCCGGTAAATGAAAGTTCCTTTGGAAGATTTTCACTGATCCGTGCGGCAAGATCGATCGTCTGCTGCGGCACTGCTTCTTTTTCCATCAAATAACTGCCATCCTCACTCTTTTTCCCCGGTCGGATGCGTGAAAACTGCTGCACCGGTGCAAGCGCCTCGGAAAGTTCTTCTGTCACGCAAAGTTCCCTGACCTGATAAGCGCTCTTTCCATCCACATCCGCCGCTTTGGTCTTGCGCACGCTGTTTCCCACATAAAATACATAATCGCCCGCCTCAAGCACATAGCAGGATTTATGTCCGCTCACACCGGAATCATCATACGAAGCAAGCCGCAAAACCGGAACTTCTAACAAAATCTCCTGTATTTCACCCGGTGCCAGCTCTTTTGTCTTTGCAAATGCCGCAAGCACACGCTTGGGTTTTCCCAGTGCTCCCTGCGGTGCCTCCACATAAACCTGAACCACTTCTTTCCCGCGGTATGCCCCGATATTTTCTACCGTTGCCGTAATTTCAACCACATCGCTTCCGGCTGCGCCTTTTACGGTATGAGCCTTCGTCACCTCGATAGAAAAATCCGTATAGGACAAACCATACCCAAACTCATACTTTACTTTTTCAGGACAAAACGTCTCAAAATAGCGATAGCCGACATAAATATCCTCCGCATAAAAATTTTGCTTTTCATCACCAAAATTTCCAGATGCCGGATAATCCTTTAGATTCCCCGCGATCGTATCCGTCAGTTTGCCGCTAGGTGTCACTGCACCACTGAGCAGATCTGTAACTGCATGACTGCCTTCAATGCCGCCCTGCCAGATATAGAGAATACTTTTGATATGACTTTCATACGCCGGATCAAACGCCCAACTCATATCAATAATATTGGAAACATTAAGCAGAACCGCAACCTGATCAAACTGGCGCGTCACAACTCGCAGATTTTCCAGCTCCTGTGCAGTCAGACGATAGCTTCCCTCCTCATCGGCATAATCCTTATCCTCTCCCGCTGTGCGCCCGATGATAAAGATCGCCTTTTCTGATCTTGCCCGCGCTGCCTTCGCGATCTCTTCCGTAATGACCATTTCTTCCTGATGCCACGGCTCTGCCGCCCAACCGCCGCCGCCGTTGTCAAACGGATGATCTTTCAGCCATTCCATATACACAGCCGCCAGTTCCTCATTAACCGTAATATCCGGACAGCTTCTCATGGCATCCAGTATACTGATAACATAGGCAACATTGATCGCTCCGCCCGAACCGGTTCCGCTGCGGTATGTCTCAAGCTGGCATCGTCCAAATACAGACACCGTCTCTTCCTTTCTTAATGGAAGCATTTCTCCTTCGTTTTTCAAAAGAACGGCTCCCTCTGCCGCCGCCTTTCTGCAATATTCATAAAATCCCTCAATCAATGCTCCATCCATGCTTTTTTTCATATCATATATCCTCCTGCCCTCTTCTTTTTGTAATTTTCGTTCTTGTTTTATAGCTCTATTGTAGAAAAATTTTTCCTCACATGCTATAATTTTTCTATTCAAAAATACAACGATTTTGTCATGGTGAAATTTTATGAATTATCCTGAAGAAAAGAAAACCTATATTGACGGTATCCCGTGTCAGTACCTGTGCCATGTGGAAAAGACAGAAAAAGCAGGAAATGTTTTCCCTGCCCATTATCATTATTATATCGAAATGCTTTATGCGCTCTCCGGCAGTTTTCTCGTCTACCTGAACGGAACCTATCATGAATTTGCTTCCGGTGATATTGTACTGATCAACTCCAGAGAGGTACACCAGATCGACGCAGCCGCTAAAGACGGCGGTTCCTATATCTGCGTGCGCTTTTTGCCGGATCTTATCTATAACGGCATGTCACAGAGCCATTTTGAACTAAAATACCTGCTTCCTTTCATAACGGAACAGCCCGGCTACGAAAAAGTCATCCACGCTTCCTCACTTTCCGGCTCCCTGATTCCGGAACTGATGAATGAGATCATCTTAGAATCCGAAAACAAATATTATGGTTATGAGCTTGCCATAAAAAATAACATTGGCCGTATCTTTTTATGGCTCTTACGCTACTGGCAAAAAAACGAGACCGAGCCGCTGCTTGTCAGTCAGAGTGATCTTAACCTGCAAAAACAGCTTGCGCCGGCACTGACCTATATGCTCTCAAACTATGAAAAACCGATCTCCGCAACCGAAATGGCTGAACTCTGTCATTTGAGCTACAGCTATTTTTCCCGGAGTTTCCACCGCCTGATGCACATGAAGTTCAATGATTACTTAAACTCCATCCGCATCCGCGAAGCAGAAAAACTGCTCATCTCCACAAACAGAAGTGTGACTGAGATTGCAGCATCTGTCGGTTTCTGCACAACCAGCTATTTTATCAAACTGTTCAAAGAACAGATGCATGTCTCTCCAAAGCAGTATCAGAAACTGCTGATACAGTAAAACGAACCGACGCTTTGTTTTTCCCTGACATATGGATTTTCTTATGTTCCTATGCTACAATAGCGCCAGAAACATACTAACAGGACAGGAGGATTTTTTATGGAATTATATATCATTCGACACGGAGAAACTTACTGGAATCATGCGCACCGCATTCAGGGGCGTTCTGATATTCCCTTAAATGAAGCTGGCCGTGCGCTCGCCGGAAAAACCGGAAAAGCCTTAGCACATACAGCATTTGATACGATTTACTCCTCTCCTCTGATCCGTGCTTACGAGACCGCGAACCTGATCCGCGGACACCGCAACATTCCGATCATCCGCGACGACCGCTTACAAGAGATCAGTTTCGGCATCTGCGAAGGAGAATCCCTGCCCTGCCTCACCGAAGATCCAAATTCTCCGCTCCATTATTTTTTTGACCAGCCTGAACTTTATACTGCACCGGAAGGCGGAGAAAGCTTAGAGCAGCTCTGCGCACGGGCATCTGACTTCTTAACAAATGAGATTGAACCGAAAGAAAAAGATTTTTCCCGCATCATGATCGTTGCACACGCCGCTTTCAACAAAGCTCTTTTATGCCATATCATGCAGCACGGGATCAAAGATTTTTGGTCGAATGGTCGCCTCTTAAACTGCAGTGCCTGCATTTTCCGTCTGGAAAACGCTCACTATGAGATGCTCTCTTACGGAAAAACTTTCGTCGGACAATCCCGATAAATGAGAATTTCTCCCCCGCTCTCTGTTTTTCCATGCTGCTTCACTCCTGACTCCACAATTTTTTAACATTTTCATTGACAATACAGGCACCTTTGCTGTATATTAATTACTAATTTATCTATTTACTTTTTGCAAAGGAGCGAACTACTTTTTATGGATAACCCCGACACGGACGTTTACCCCAATTTTTCTCATTATTTCATACCATATATGTCACAGCGCATCGGCTGTGTCTTTTTTGCCGTCATCCCGCATATGCGAAGATGACGATTTCTGATTTCTGATTCATTACCCATACTTATCATAATAATTTAAAAACAAGAAAGGATTGATTTTATGAACGGTGATTCCGGATCACTGGTGGCTATTATTATCTGTATTATGTTTTCTGCCTATTTTTCGGCAACGGAAACGGCATTTTCTTCTGTCAGTAAAATTCGTTTAAAAACACTGGCTGAAAAAGGAAACCAAAAGGCGGCACTAGCTTACCATCTATCTGAGAACTATGATAAGCTGCTGTCCACGATTCTGATTGGAAATAATGTTGTAAACATCGCTACTGCATCTGTGGCTACTGTTTTATGTGTAAAATATTTTGGTGCTGATTTGGGGCCTACCATGTCCACAATCTTAAGTACCATCATCGTTTTGCTCTTCGGCGAGATTTCTCCGAAAAGTATCGCAAAAGAATCTCCGGAAAAAGTAGTTTTGTTTTCCTCACCTCTTTTAAAGATACTGATCATTCTTCTTACCCCGTTTAACTTTTTATTCGGGCAATGGAAAAAACTGCTCTCAAAAATCATCAAACCGGATACCAACACAGGAATCACAGAAGATGAACTGTTAAATATTATCGAAGAAGCAGAACAAGACGGCGGCATCAACAAGCAGGAAGGCAGCCTAATGAAAAGCGCCATTGAATTTAATGATCAGGAAGCTATTGATATCTGCACCCCACGCGTCAATATTGTGGGCGTAACCAGCGCTATGTCAAAAGATGAGATCTTACATAAATTCAGTGAGACCGGCTACTCCCGTCTTCCAGTATTTTCCGAGGATCTCGAGCATATTATAGGAATTCTTTATCAAAAAGATTTTTACAAAACAGAAAACGAAACTACGAAAAAAACGATCTCCGATCTGATGCGGCCTCCGGTTTTCATTACAAAAAATATGCACATTGGTCTCCTTTTAAAACGCCTTCAGGCAGAACATTCTCATATTGCCATCATCATTGATGAATACGGCTGTATTGCCGGACTGGTCACGATGGAAGACATTTTAGAGGAATTAGTCGGTGAAATATGGGATGAACATGATAAGATCATACATGAGATTGAACAGATCACTCCAACCGAATACTATATCTTAGGCAGTACAAACATGAATAAAGTCTGTGAGATCCTACATATGGACGAAACCGAAGCAGATGAAGTCGACAGTCAGACCGCCAGCGGATGGGTCATGGAAACCTTAAACAAGATTCCTCACGAAGGAGACCATTTCAGCTACAAAAACTTTAACGTGACTGTCTCTAAAATGACCAATATGCGCATTGATGGCATTACCATTCAGACAACTGCTTAAATCATCTGACATTAGATAACTATTATTAAAACAAGAAGAAGCAGCATTTGCGATATTTAACTCGCAAATGCTGCTTCTTCTTTTCTTTATCTGATCCGGATTTAAGCCCCACGCTTTTCATCAATCTTCTGCATCAGACCCTGTATCTTAGTTTTTACACTGTCTAACCGCCTGCTATTCTCCTCTTCTGCATCCATCGTCTCACTCGCATGTGCGCTGACTTCCTCTGAAACCGCAGATATTGTCTGAATTGATGCCATGATCACACTATTGGCTTCCTTTAATTCTGTGACCTCCGCCGCTAGTTTCTTCACATGCTCCTGAATCGCAAATGTATTTTTTTCAATCGCAAAAAAACTTTCAGCCGTATTTGCAGCTCCCTGTTTTTCCTCATTGATTCCGGCGATCATCTGGCGGATTACCCCTACCACTTCACTGATTGCTGAGGACACATTCTGTATCAGTTCTGTAATATGTACCGTTGCATCCTTCGTCTGCGTTGCCATGCCCGAAATCTCTGTTGCCACAACCGCAAAGCCTTTTCCGGCTTCTCCTGCCCTTGCCGCCTCAATACTTGCATTCAAGGCAAGCAAACTGGTCTGGGAAGTGATCCCGCCGATCAGTTCTACAATCGAGTGCATCTCTTCCATATATTTATCCAGCATACTCAATTTCTCTGCCACATCCGCTCCATTCTGAACCGAAGCATCCACCATCTTCACCAGTACCGCTACATCCTTGTTTCCACCTTCCAACGTCTGAAGTGTCTGCTCCATATTTTCTGCAATCCGGTCAGACGCACCGTTTACCTGTTCCACTCTTTTCTGGATTGCTTCCGTCTGTATCAACTGCTTTTGCACAGCATTCGCCGTATCATCTGCCCCCGCTGTTACCTGCTCCATTGCATCCTTTGTCTTTGCAAACGAAGTATTTAAGGAATCCAGATCCCCATGCAGATCTTCAATACCTGTTGCCAACTCTTTTGAAAGTGAGGAGATACCTGACAATAACTGCTCTGTTTCTCTGCGTGACTCATCGATATTCTGCATCTTCTCCCGGCTATTCCGATCCAATACCTGTGATGCCAGAAAAGAATACAGACCAACCAAAATCATAGTCACAACCTGAATGATTGCCGAATCCTGCCCCGCATAACCAAACTGTCCTGTTCGCGATCCAATCACTGCCACGAGCAAACTTTCAATCACGGTTCCCGTATTGATCATCAAGGAATATCTTGTATCATTATAAATAGAAATGACAAGGATCATTGGAATCACAAAAACAAATACAAGATTATTTGTTGCGGTAAACAGCGCAACCGTATAAAATACCGCAAAACCGATTGCCATAAGATGCTTGATCGCCGGAGTCTCCGGATTCTTCTTCCAGCAAATATACTCCGCAACGACCGGTCCCATGCCCAGTATCACCATAAGTATGGCATAAATTCCACTCTGCAAGCCGGCATATGCCTGTAAAATACAGAACATCACCATAACTGCCGCATCCGTTGCGTGGGCAAGCATACCCACCCGGTTATTTCTTGCTGTCTCAGTGTTTATCCTTTGCTCCATTTTCCTTCCTCCTGCCTTATCTAAAGTGCGTTTTTATTTATATAAATTTATTTTAGCATAGGTATTTTAAATAATCACTATTTTTTTCCGCCATTTTACCGTTGTTATTATAAAAAACGGAAACCATTGATTTCTCAACGATTTCCGCTTCTTTTCAATAATGAGACACGGGGGAGTCGAACCCCCGACAACTTGATTAAAAGTCAAGTGCTC
>CAYMCM010000074.1:0-10356 GCA_964388945.1 uncultured Roseburia sp. | reverse complement strand
ATATAAATATGTCTGTATCAGCATATCAATCAGACTGATAAAAAATGAGTAAGATAGGACAACAACAGGAAAGGGCGTGTCATTATGAAAAGAGTTGGAATACTGACCAGCGGCGGGGACTGCCAGGCTTTGAACGCAGCAATGCGCGGTGTAGAAAAGGGCTTGAGAGAAAATATTGATGAACTTGAAATTTACGGCTTTTTTGATGGGTATAAGGGACTGATCTATGGAAATTACCGTTTGCTTTCACATGCAGATTTTGCGGGAATCCTGACAAGAGGCGGAACAATACTCGGATCTTCCCGTCAGCCGTTCAAACTGATGCGGACACCGGACGAAAACGGACTGGACAAGGTAGAGGCGATGAAGCACACCTATCACAAGCTGAATTTAGACTGTCTTGTGATCCTTGGGGGCAACGGCACACAAAAGACCGCAAACCTGCTCCGTGAAGAGGGCTTAAATGTGATTCATCTGCCAAAGACTATCGATAATGACATTTATGGAACAGATGTGACATTTGGCTTCCAGAGTGCGATCAATGTGGCATCTCAGGCGATCGACTGTATTCATACGACAGCCGCATCCCATAACCGTGTGTTTATAGTGGAAGTCATGGGGCACAAAGTGGGTTGGCTTACGCTGTATGCAGGAGTGGCGAGCGGCGCGGACATCATTCTGCTTCCGGAAATACCATATGATATTGATAAAGTGATCGAGGCGATCAACAAGCGCACACGCCAGGGAAAAGGCTTTACGATCCTTGCGGTAGCAGAGGGGGCGATCTCTAAAGAAGATGCGGCGCTTTCCAAAAAAGAATATAAAAAGAAAATGGAACAGTCTAAATACCCGTCTGTATCCTATGAACTTGCGGATCGTATTCGTGAGATCAGCGGCACAGAAGTCCGGGTTACGGTTCCGGGACATACACAGCGCGGCGGCAGTCCGTGTCCGTATGACCGTGCACTCTGCACAAGACTTGGTTCTGCGGCGGCAAAGGCGATTGTGGATGAGGACTATGGCTGCATGATTGCAATGATCAACAACGAGACAAAGCGCGTCCCACTTGGAGAGGTTGCAGGCAAATTAAAGACGGTAGATCCGGACTGTCAGATGATAAAAGAAGCAAAATTTATCGGTATCAGCTTCGGAGACTGACAGAGTACGTGGCATTTCAGTATAATCATAAATAGAAAGAGGAAGTAATTCATGTCGTATACGGCATTATATCGAAAATTCCGTCCGCAGGAGTTTGAGGACGTAAAAGGGCAGGATCACATTGTTACCACATTGAAAAACCAGATCAAGTATGACAGAATCGGACATGCTTATCTGTTCTGCGGCACCAGAGGAACCGGAAAGACGACGATTGCAAAAATATTTGCGAAAGCGGTCAACTGCGAACATCCGGTGGACGGAAGTCCGTGCGGAGAATGTCCGACCTGCAAGGCGATCGCGGCAGGAACTTCCATGAATGTGATAGAGATTGATGCGGCGTCAAACAATGGCGTGGACAATATCCGTGAGATCCGTGAGGAAGTGGCATACCGCCCGACAGAGGGAAAATATAAAGTCTATATCATTGACGAGGTGCATATGCTTTCGACGGGAGCGTTCAATGCGCTTTTAAAAACATTAGAAGAGCCGCCTTCTTATGTAATCTTTATTCTTGCGACAACAGAAGTATACAAGATTCCGATCACGATCTTATCCCGCTGTCAGCGTTATGATTTCCACCGGATCTCCATCGATACGATCGCGGGACGGCTTTTGGATATTTTAAAGGCAGAGGACGTGCAGGCGGAAGAAAAGGCAGTCCGTTATGTGGCGAAGGCGGGCGATGGATCGATGCGTGATTCTTTGAGTCTTTTAGATCAGTGCATCGCGTTTTATCTCGGACAAGAGCTTACCTATGACAAGGTGCTTGAGGTGCTCGGAGCGGTGGATACCGAGGTCTTTTCACAGATGCTCCGTGAAATTATTGCGGGAAATATCTTAAATACGTTGTCGCTTCTGGAACGGCTTGTGATCGAGGGAAAAGAGCTTGGTCAGTTTGTCAACGAATTTACCTGGTATCTGCGCAACCTGCTTCTCGTACAGAGCTCAGATGATATGGAAGATGTGCTTGATATTTCCAGTGAAAATCTTGCGCTTTTAAAAGAAGAGGCGCAGATGCTCGAGCCGGAGGTTCTGATGCGTTACATCCGTATTTTTTCCGATCTTTCCAATCAGGTAAAATATTCTTCGCAGAAGCGGATTCTGATCGAGATTGCACTGATAAAGTTATGTAAACCGGAAATGGAATCGACTGAAGATGCATTGGTAGACCGGATCGCAAGACTGGAACAGAAAATGGCAGAGGGGATTCCGGTGGCAGCAGTATCGCAGGCGGCATCAGCGGTGGCGGTACAGGAAATAGAAGCACCGAAGAAAAAGCTTGAAGTACCAAAGGCGATTCCGGAGGATGTGGAGCAGGTTGTTCGCGGCTGGAAATCGCTGGTGCAGGATATGTCAGGACTGATACGTGGTTATCTGCGACAGGTCACGCTTTCACTTGGTGGGGACAATGTTCTTTTGCTGGTCACGGATGATACTGTGGCGGCAGATGTATTGAACACGCCGGAGCATCGTGCGGAAATTTCCGATACGATCGCGGAATATATTGGAAAGAGAGTGGAGATCAAGATCGAACAGAACCAGACGGATCGGCCGATCGCAGAAAGTTATGTGGATCTGTCTCAGGTCATCAACATGGATATCGAAATTGAGGATGACGAATAAACAGTTGAAAAGAAATCTTTATCTGTGTTACTATAAACAATAAAAGCGTTTTAGGAGGAATCAAATCATGGCAAAACGAGGCGGATTTCCGGGCGGAATGCCGGGAAATATGGGGAATCTCATGAAGCAGGCGCAGAAAATGCAGCGTCAGATGGAAGAGGCCAGTAAAGAATTAGAAGAAAAAGAAGTAACGGCAGCAGCAGGCGGCGGAGCTGTAGAAGTGACTGTTTCCGGTAAAAAAGAAGTGACAAAGGTAAAAATCGATCCGGAAGCGGTAGATCCGGATGATGTGGAAATGTTAGAAGATCTCATCATGGCGGCAACCAACGAGGCGCTGCGCCAGATCGAAGAATTTTCTCAGGCATCCATGTCCAAGATCACCGGAGGACTTGGAGGAATGGGCGGCGGACTGCCGTTTTAAATAGCGGAATAAAAGAGGTGTTTCGGATCACATTGCGTGGGCGAAACACCTTTTTCATATCTAAGGTTTCATTTTAAATACCGGATCGGCGGGATAACCACCGGCACATTTTTGCATACACCGCTGAATGGAATCCTGGGAATTGCCCCAGTCTTTATCCTTGTTGCGGTAGTCGTTCTTGTCCACGAACCAGGTGACTTCCTCCTGAAGCCGTTTCAGGTTTTCTTCCATCATGGAAAATACTACAGGATAAAAATCTTTTTTCTGTTCATCATTCAGCCGCAGCTCGGCTGCTTCTATGAGATCACGGAAATGCGGCAGACAAAATCCCTTGCTTTCCTGGAAAAGTTTTTTGAATTCGTCATTCTTCTTATACAGATCAAAAAAAGTATCCAGATAGCGATCATAGATAGAACGAAAGTGGTCGCACACATAACAGGAGGTTTCCTGTTTTTCCAGCCATGCGCCAAGGGAGGTGTTTGCTTTGGCGGAGGAGTCTGTCTTTTTAAAACGGTTTGAAAAAGAAGATTTTCCCGGGGTAAAATGCAAGATTTCTTTGCGCAGTTCTTCATTTATCTTTTTTAAATGCGTGCTTAAGATCCATGCGCTTCCAAGCCGGTTTCCGTAGTCATACATCATTTTATAGTGATGGCGGCAAAACCCGGTTGCATCCGTTTTCGCGCGAATATCATCTTCCATATAGGCAGAACCCAGAATAAATGAAACGGCATGCTGCTCTGCTTCCCGTTCCAGATAACAGAACGGACACTCATCGTTTGCATGAAAAGCATCCATAAGTGGTATCGTAGAAATGTTTTCTTTCATAGTTAAAAATCCTTCCTGAAATAAAATCGTAACGTGTTTGTATAAAATAATTATATCATGTTCCGGAAAAGTTGTCAGAAAAAGAATTGGAGAGGGGCTGTTTCGTGCGGTGGTACTGATGTTAAAAAGGATTGGACGAAAGAAGAATACGCTGCTGGCGAAAGTGACTGAACAGGATATGTCCTGAGAAAATGCATCTGCACATGGTGCATGAAATTTGAAAACTGTCTTGTAAAATTGCGTTTTATCAAGTAATATAGGTAGGGAAAAGGACGAAAATTATGGAATATTACAGTAAACAGATTTCAAAATTGATAGAAGAACTGGCGGCGCTTCCGGGAATCGGGCATAAAACAGCACAGCGTCTGGCGTTTCATATTTTAAATATGCCGGTAGATCATGTGCAGAGTCTTTCGGATGCGATCATAAATGCCAGAAAAAATGTCCGTTACTGTAAGCAGTGCTTCACGCTGACGGATGATGAGCTTTGTCCGATCTGTAAAGATGGGAAGCGTAATCACCGTGAGATCATGGTTGTGGAAAATACGCGCGATCTGACGGCATACGAAAAAACCGGGAAATATGACGGCGTGTACCATGTACTGCATGGTGCGATCTCACCGATGCTTGGCATCGGACCGAATGATATCAAACTAAAAGAGCTGATGCAGCGTCTGCAGGGAGATATTGATGAAGTGATCATTGCGACAAACTCTAGTCTCGAAGGAGAGACGACCGCCATGTATATCAGTAAGCTGATCAAGCCGACCGGGATAAAGGTTACGCGGATCGCAAGCGGAGTACCGGTGGGAGGAGATCTGGAATATATCGACGAAGTGACACTTCTTCGGGCGCTAGAGGGCAGAGTGGAGTTATAATCACGCAACAGATACGGCTCTGATGGAAAGTCAGATGACCGGCTGAATATAAAGCCGCCGCAAGGCGACACAGAAAGGGTAAGAAAATGGAAAATTTAGAACTTGAAAAAATCGCAAACGAAGTTCGTAAGGGTATTGTGACTGCGGTACACAGTGCGAAGTCTGGACATCCGGGCGGATCGTTGTCTGCGGCAGACATCCTGACCTATCTGTATTTTGAGGAGCTGAACGTAGATCCGAAAAATCCGAAGATGGCAGACCGCGACCGATTCGTATTATCGAAAGGACATGTCGCTCCGGCGTTATATTCGGTACTGGTACAAAAAGGTTTTATTCCGGCAGAGGATTTAAAGACTTTACGTCATACAGGTTCTTACCTGCAGGGACATCCGGATATGAAGCATACACCGGGTATCGATATGTCAAGCGGTTCTTTAGGACAGGGCTTTTCAGCGGCAGCCGGAATGGCAATGGCAGCAAAACTGGATAACAAAGATTACCGTGTTTATGCGCTTGCCGGAGACGGTGAGATTCAGGAAGGACAGATCTGGGAAGCTGCTATGTGGGCAGGCTTCAAGAAACTGGACAACCTGGTGATCGTTGTAGACAATAATGGACTTCAGATTGATGGAAATATTGCAGATGTATGCTCACCGTATCCGATCGATAAGAAATTTGAAGCATTCAATTTCCATGTGATCAACATTGACGGACACAACTTTGACGAGATCCGTGCGGCGTTCAAAGAGGCGAAAGAGACCAAAGGCATGCCGACTGCGATCATCGCGAAGACAGTCAAAGGAAAAGGAGTTTCCTTTATGGAAAACGAGGCAAGCTGGCATGGTTCTGCACCAAACGATGAGCAGTATGCCGTTGCCATGGCAGATTTAGAGAAAGCAGGTGAAGCATTATGTCAGAAGTAAAGAAGATCGCAACAAGAGAAAGTTACGGAAACGCACTGGTAGACCTTGGAAAAGAACATGATGATCTGATCGTTCTGGATGCTGACCTTGCAGGCGCAACCAAGACTGGAATTTTCAAAAAAGCATTTCCGGAAAGACATTTAGACTGCGGTATTGCAGAGGCAAATATGGCTGGTATTGCGGCAGGACTTTCCACATGCGGAAAAGTGCCGTTTATCAGTACATTTGCTATGTTTGCGGCAGGACGTGCTTATGAGCAGGTGAGAAACTCCATCGGTTATCCGCATTTAAATGTAAAGATCGGAGCAACTCATGCAGGAATCTCAGTCGGAGAAGACGGAGCAACCCATCAGTGTCTGGAAGATTTGGCGCTTATGCGTGAGATTCCGGGTATGGTCGTTATCAATCCGTCGGATGATGTGGAAGCAAGAGCAGCAGTGAGGGCAGCCTATGAGCATGTTGGCCCAGTATATCTGCGTTTCGGCCGCCTTGCACTTCCGGTCATCAACGATACACCGGATTATAAATTTGAGATTGGAAAGGGTATCGTTTTAAGAGAAGGAACAGATGTGACTGTATTTGCAACAGGACTCTGCGTAAGCTCCGCACTGGAAGCGGCAGAAATGCTTGCAAAAGATGGCATTAGTGCAAAAGTGGTCAACATCCATACGATCAAGCCGTTAGATGAAGAACTTGTGGTAAAGGCTGCAAAAGAAACCGGAAGGGTTGTTACAGTAGAGGAACATTCTGTCATTGGCGGACTCGGAAGCGCTGTTTGCGAAGTGCTGAGCGAAAAAGCGCCGACTAAGGTGCTTCGTATCGGAATCAATGATGTATTCGGCGAATCCGGTCCTGCGGTGGAACTGGTTCACAAATACGGACTGGATGCGGAAGGCGTTTACGGCAAGATCAAAACATTTGCAAAAGAAAAATAAAGATCAGAAATTTGATATATAAAAAGCTGTCCGGCAAAAACCGGGCAGTTTTTTGTTGTGACAGCAAGGAAAATGAAGGATGCTGTCAAAAAGTTTTTGGAATCCTTTCCCTAAATCGGCAAAAACAGCGCAGTTGCTGTGTTACAGTAATTACATAAAAACGGTATAAGGGGTGAGGATTTCATGATAGAAATGATACGGCAGACTGAAGGTGCGGTGAAACTTCCCAAAAATATACGACAGATAGGAAATCCGGCGAATAACTGGAAAATTTATGTTGAGGATTATGTGTATACATATCTCCATCCAGCGACAGAGCAGGAACGGGAAGAAAAGAAAGTGTGCGTGTTGTTCGGAAAAGTGGAACGGGCAGAAAAAAATTATATCTTTATCAGCGGCGCAGTGGCAGTCGAACCGCTTTTGAAGACGGTGGGGCTTCCGGAATTTACAGAGGAAGCCTGGGAATATGTTTACCAGCAGGCAAAAGAATATTTCTGCGATTTTGAGATCGTGGGCTGGAGCGTTATGACGTCGTTCTGGCCGCTGCATCTTCTGCCGGAGTTTGAAAATCTTCACCGTCGGTATTTTGAAGGGGCGGACAAGGTTATGTTCTTAATGAATCCGGATGAGCAGGATGAGCATTTTTATCGGCTTGCGGGCGGTAACCTTTCCGGACAGTCCGGTTATTATATATATTATGAAAAAAATGAGGCGATGCAGGAATTTATGGTGCGCCGGTATCAGAAAGAGCCGGAGGCGGCAGTGCGGACGCGGATGGAGGAAAAAGCAATCAGTGGTTATCGTGCGCGCATGCAGGAGAAACAAAGCAGGGTAAAACCCAAAGCAGAACATTCCATACTCAGTGCGGCTGGGGTGCTGACAGCAATGGCAGCGTGTGTGATCGGTATTACAACAATAAACAATTACGAAAAAATGGCGGGAATGCAGGATGCAATTCAGGTATTGTCCAAGTCTGCGGTGGTGAATACGGAAAATGAGGCAGAGACATTTCAGGTGGAAGATATGCAAAGCAGTATCAAGCCGCTGGATGGAGAATCTTATGCGCCGCAGGTCACGCAGGAGTCCGCACTGCAGGTGACACAGGAGTCTGCTGCAGGAACTGCGGTGCAGCAAAGTGCAGAAAGTGTGGCACAAACACAGACACCAGTACAGGAAGTGGCGCAGCAGCCGGATCAACAGCCTGCTGAAGCCGCACAGCCGGCATCCGGGGATACGGCGCAGCAGGAACTCAGTGCGGCGGAGACATACAAATTGCAAGGCTATTATATCGTGGAAAAAGGGGACAGCCTTGCGGTGATCAGCCAGAAAATATATCAGAATAAAGATATGATTCCGCAGATCTGTGCGAAAAACGGAATTGCGGATGAGAACACGATTTACATTGGACAAAAACTATTACTTCCATAAAATAATTCTTATGCTTTTATGAAAATTTTGAAAAAATAGTGCAGGACAAACAGGGATAAGTTATAATATGGTACATGCAGACAAAAGGCAGTAATGAGGAGCAAAAAGCAAAATGGGCATTGACCAGGATGATAAAAACAATATCATAACAAAAGAAAAAAAGAAAAGATTCCGTATGGTAAAGACGGATGAGCGTGAACTTGAACAGAAGCTGCGTGCGCACCGCAGAAAGATCATGCGCAGAACACTGATTGCGATCATGATCATTTTTGCACTGTTCTTTGGGCTTTACATATATATTGCGACCAGAACGTTTACCGACTATACGGCGGTGAGCACAGTAGAGCGGTCAGATACCGCGGCGGCGCAGTTTGAGGAGTTTGGCGGCAACGTATTAAAATACAGCAATGACGGAGCGTTTTACACCGACCGGTCGGATCACATGATATGGAACCAGACCTATGAGATGCAGAATCCCAGAGTGGACATCTGTGAGAATTATCTTGCTATTTTTGACAGGGGTGGAACATCCATTTATATTCTCACGAAAGACGGCATGCAGGGAAATATAAAGACAACGATGCCAATCTCCCAGGTGTGTGTGGCGTCTCAGGGGACAGTCGGAGTTCTCATGCGGGAAGATGCAACAAGCTATCTTCAGATGTATGATAAAGAAGGCGGCTTGCTTGCGTCAGGGGAACTGCATCAGGAAAACAGCGGGTATCCTCTGGCGATCGCACTTTCCGGTGATGCAAAAAAGCTGGCGGTATCCATGCTCGACATCGGAGAAGGAAAACTAGAGACAACAATCGCATTTTACAATTTTGGTTCCGTAGGACAAAATGAGATTGATAATATTGTGGCATCTTATACCTATGCGGATGAAGTTTTTCCGCAGATGGAATTTTTAAACAGCAACCGGATGGTGGCGTTTGGGGACAGCAGTATCCTGCTTTTTGAAGGGACGCAGAAGCCGAAGGTGACGCAAAAGACAGAATTAGACAAGCAGATCAAGAGTGTGTTTTACAATACGGAATATTTAGGCGTTGTATATAATAATGAAGACAGCAATAACACAAGACATGTCGAGGTATATGATATGAAAGGCAAAAAAGTGCTTTCCAAAGATTTTGACATGGATTACAGCAGGATCAGTTTTTTGGAGAACAATGAAATATGCGTTACAAATGATGTACAGTGCCGGATATACAGCTTGTATGGCGTAGAACGATTTCGGTATACATTTGACCGCAAACTATATTGTGTTATGTCAGGAACAACTCAGCTAAACTATATATTTATATTAGATGGAACGACAGAAAAGGTAAGATTAAAGTGAACTGGTTATTGGCAGGCGTATTATTTACGTTGATATTTTGTACGATAAAAGGATATCAGAAAGGATTCATCCGGGTTGCGTTTTCACTGGTGTCTTTTTTCCTGATCATTGCATTTGTGACGTGGGCAGAACCATATATCTGTGATTATCTGGAAACAAATACCGGCATTTATACGGCAATACAGGAAAAATGCGAAGAACAGATGAAAACTTCCATAGAGAAAAGTGCAAACGGGCAGGAGCAGACCATACAGGATGGGCAGGGTGCCCAGTCAGCCAGTCTGGAAATGGCGGGAATCATCCTTCCGGAGGCATGGAAAAAACAGTTGGTTGCCCAGGGGATTGGTGTGGCGGATCAGTTATTGGAAAGCAGTGGAGTGTATACACAGATAGCGGAAACGCTGGCGCATTTTATCATATCGGGAATCGCATTTTTTCTTGCGTATATCATGGCGGTGCTGCTGATGCGGATAATATCCAGAGTATTAAATCTGGTATCGCATCTTCCGGTCATACATGGCGTAAATAAAATGCTTGGAGTTATGGCAGGATTTATCCAGGGAATATTTTATATATGGCTGTTCTTTTATCTCATTGCGATCTGTTGTACCAGTAGTTTTGGAATACAGATGAACGAGTACATCAATGAGAGCACCTTGCTGGTCTGGTTGTATAATAATAATCCATTGCTTGGCGTTTTGACATGGTTTTTCTAAAAGAGGGCAGATATAGTAGGAAAAAAGAGAGATCCTGCTATATCTGCTGTTTTAACTTTATAGGAAATTTCTCAAACAGTCAGAAATAGTGTATAATGGACTAGAAATAA
>CAYMCM010000073.1:0-10498 GCA_964388945.1 uncultured Roseburia sp. | reverse complement strand
GGTAAACAGTACAAAGTATCCGAAGGCGATATCATTACCATTGAAAAACTTGGTGCAGAAGCTGGAGAGACTGTAACATTTGATCAGGTTTTAGCTGTAAACAACGGTAAATTAGTAGTTGGAGATCCGACAGTAGCTAACGCAACCGTTACTGCTTCCGTTGTAAAAGAAGGAAGAGCAAAGAAAATCATCGTTTACAAGTACAAGAGAAAATCTGGTTATCACAAGAAAAACGGTCACAGACAGGCGTTCACTCAGGTTAAGATCGAAAAAATTAATGGCTAATCGATAAAGGAATTGTTATGGTTAAAGTAACGATTTACAAAGATCAGAATGGACACTATGAGGGTTTTGACTGTACCGGACATGCGCGTTATGCAGATGTCGGTCAGGACATCGTTTGTGCCGGAGTTTCGGCTCTTGTCATTAATACGATCAATTCTGTTGAAAATTTAACAGAAAATATGGCGGAAGCTCAGTCAGATGAGGAGACGGGAGAGATTCGGTTTCACTTTGAAGGACAGCCAGATGCCAGCGGAAAACTTCTCATGGATTCTCTGGTCTTAGGCTTAGAGGGAATACAGGCAAATTACGGGAACAATTATCTGGTTCTCAAGATCAAGGAGGTGTAGGTCATGTTAAATATGAACCTTCAGTTTTTTGCTCATAAAAAGGGAGTAGGTTCTACTAAGAACGGTAGAGATTCCGAATCCAAGAGATTAGGAGCAAAAAGAGCAGACGGACAATTCGTAAAAGCTGGAAATATCTTATACAGACAGCGTGGAACAAAGATTCATCCGGGAACGAACGTTGGAATCGGCGGAGATGATACTTTATTTGCACTGACAGACGGTGTATTAAGATTCGAGAGAAAGGGAAGAGACAAAAAAGTTGCTTCCGTTTATCCAGTATCTACAAACGAATAAGAATTACTTTTATGAGGCTGTTATTATTGTTTAACAGCCTCATTTTAAAATCTTAGAATATTATCGTAGAATTGAGGTAAAATATTATGTTTGCCGACAGCACAAAAATAATTATAAAATCAGGAAAGGGCGGAAATGGCCATGTCAGTTTCCGTCGTGAAAAATATGTACCGAACGGCGGGCCGGACGGCGGTGATGGCGGAAAGGGCGGAGACATCATTTTTGTTGTGGATGAAGGAATGAACACGTTAAACGATTTCCGTCATAAGCGCAAATATGCTGCCCAGAGCGGCGAAGAAGGTAAAAAACGGAACTGCCATGGCAAAAAAGGAGAAGACCTTATCATCAAGGTACCGGAAGGCACGATCATCCGTGATGCCGAGACAGATCAGGTCATCGCAGATATGTCCGGTGAAAACAGACGTCAAATTGTATTAAAAGGCGGCAATGGCGGTCTTGGCAATCAGCATTTTGCGACTTCATCCATGCAGGCACCAAAATATGCACAGCCGGGACAGGAAGCAATCGAACTGGAAGTACGCCTGGAACTAAAGGTCATCGCGGATGTCGGATTGATCGGATTCCCGAATGTCGGAAAATCCACACTGATCTCACATGTGACCAACGCGACCCCAACGATCGCCAATTATCACTTTACAACCTTAAATCCGATTCTCGGCGTTGTAGACCTTGGCGATGGCAAGGGTTTTGTCATGGCGGATATTCCGGGACTTATTGAAGGTGCTTCCGAGGGAATCGGTCTGGGTCATGAATTTTTAAAACACATCGAACGTACAAAAGTGCTTATTCATGTAGTGGATGCAGCAGGAACCGAAGGACGTGATCCAATTGCGGATATTTATGCGATAAACAAAGAACTGGAAGCCTATAATCCGGAACTGTTAAAGAAACCGCAGGTGATCGCTGCTAACAAGATCGATGCTATTCCAAACGGAGAGAACGAGATCTTAGATAAACTCAGAACTGAATTTGAGCCAAAGGGCATGAAACTGTTTCCGATTTCTGCCGTCAGCGGCAAAGGATTAAAAGAGCTTTTGTACCATGTGGAAGAACTTCTTTCCGGTCTGGATGATAAACCAATCATCTATGAGCAGGAATTTTTCCCGGAACTTCATTTCCTGAACAATGATGCTTATACGATCACCCGTGCGGATGACGGAGCATTTGAATTAGAGGGACCTAAGATTGAAAAAATGTTAGGTTACACCAATATAGATTCTGAAAAAGGATTTCTGTTTTTCCAGCGTTTCTTAAAGGAACAGGGAATCTTAAAAGAACTGGAAAAAATGGGAATTGAAGACGGTGATACAGTTCGTATGTACGGTATGGAATTTGATTATTACCAATCTTAAAAAATTACGAAAGGAGAATACGATATAATGACAAGCAAACAGCGTTCGTACTTAAAGAGCCTTGCAAGCACTATGAATCCGCTTTTTCAGATCGGGAAATCATCTCTGACACCAGAGATAGTCTCCGCTTTGGATGAAGCTTTAGAAAAGCGTGAACTGATTAAAGTGAATGTGTTAAAAAACTGCATCGACGATCCGAATGAGATCGCAGCAGTAATCGGCGAACGGACACATTCTGAAGTAGTTCAGGTTATTGGCAAAAAGATGGTATTTTATCGTCCGGCTAAGAAACCGAAAATCGAACTTCCAAAATAAGAAAGAAGGTCTGGCATATGCCCCAAAATCCAAACGGCTTAAAGATCGGTATTATGGGCGGAACATTTGATCCGGTTCATTATGGTCATCTGATGATCGCAGAGAATGCCGCGGAACAATTCGGACTAGATCAGGTCTGGTTTATGCCGACCGGAAATCCACCGCACAAAAAAAGCAGCTGTATTACCGATGCGGCGCACCGTTGTGCCATGTTAAAACTCGCGATTACCGGAAATCCCCGCTTTTTTCTGTCTACGCGGGAAATCGAAGATACCGGTATCTGTTATACCTATCGGACACTGACTGCATTGTGTCAGGAATATCCGGATTATCAGTTCTATTTTATCATGGGCGCGGATTCACTGTTAGAATTGGAAGACTGGTGCAAGCCGGCGGTCATCTGCCAGAAGGCGGTCATTCTTGCGGCTGTCCGTGATCTTACCGATGATAATGCACTGGAAACTCAGATCCGCTGCTTGAAGCAAAAATTTCAAGCAGAGATTTTCCGTATACAAACACCGAATTTTTCTATTTCTTCCCACAATATCCGAGAGCGAACAGAAAAAGGCGTTTCCACACGCTACCTGCTGCCGGACTGTGTGAGAGAATACATTGCAGCCGAAAAGCTGTATTTATGAAGCAAAGAGGAGTTGACGCATCATGTCAGAATCTATGGATGAAATTAAAAAAAGTCTGAAAAAAGAACTGGACAAGTCACGATACGAACACACAATGGGCGTTATGTATACAGCGGCAGCCCTTGCCATGGCACATGGTGCTGACATAAAAAAGGCTATGCTGGCAGGACTTCTCCACGACTGCGCAAAATGTATTCCCCATGAGGAAAAAATGGCATTGTGCAAAAAAAATCACATTGAACTGACACAGGCAGAAAAAGATAACCCTGCGCTGATCCATGCAAAGCTGGGAGCTTTTTTAGCAAAAAAGAAATATCATGTGACAGATGAGGAAATCCTGCATGCGATCCTTGTACACACTACCGGCGAACCCAGGATGAACCTGCTCGATAAGATCATCTATATCGCGGATTATATGGAACCGGGGCGTGACAAAGCAGAAAATCTTTCCATTGTCCGGCCACTTTGTTTTAAAGATCTGGATGCGGCTCTTTTGAAAATTCTGGGCGATACGCTCGATTACTTAAAGAGCACCGGAAAAAAGATCGACACATTAACCGAACAAACTTATCAATATTATAAATCTGCATGTAAACCGGACATGCAGTAAATGCTAAAAAATAAATAAATCATAAAGGAGGCACTTCATGGAACATGCAAAAGAAATGGCAAAACTTGCCGTAAAGGCTTTGGAAAACAAAAAAGCAGAAGATGTCAAGATCATTGATATTCGTGAAGTATCAACGATTGCGGACTATTTCATCATTGCAAACGGTTCCAATCAGAACCAGTTACAGGCTATGCGTGATGCCGTAGATGAAGAATTGTACAAAGCAGGCTATCAGGCAAAGCAGGTTGAAGGAAATTCTTATTCTACCTGGATTCTGATGGATTATGGTGACATCATCGTTCACGTATTTTCAAAAGAGGATCGTTTGTTCTACGATCTGGAACGCATCTGGAAAGATGGAAAAGAGATCAGTGCTTCAGATCTGTAAGAAGCAGTAGTAAGAAATTATAAATAAGAAAACAAAAAATGGTAAGGACAGTATAAAAATATATCTGTCACTTACCATTTTTGCTTTTAAGAGAAGAAACGGAATACGCCAAATACTTTACCAAGAATCGAACATTCATCTACGATGATCGGTTCCATTGTATCATTTTCCGGCTGCAGACGATAATGTCCATCTTCTTTATAGTAAGTTTTTACAGTTGCAGAATCGTCCACCAGTGCAACAACGATCTCACCATTAGAAGCGGTAGACTGACGCTCTACAAGGATATGATCTCCATCGAGGATGCCGGCATTGATCATGCTTTCTCCTTTTACTTTTAACATGAATGTTTCCTCATTTGGCATATATTCTGCCGGAATCGGAAAATAACTCTCAATATTCTGGACTGCGAGCAGTGGCTGTCCGGCTGCTACATTTCCAATGATCGGAACATTTACCATTTCCCGGCGGGTAAGGTTGAACGTATCATCAATAATCTCGATGGCACGCGGCTTTGTTGGGTCTCTGCGGATATAACCGTTTTTTTCAAGTGTCTCCAAGTGAGAATGTACCGACGATGTTGACTTTAAATGAACCGCTTCGCAGATTTCGCGAACAGCAGGCGGATACCCCTTTTTTAAAATTTCCTGTTTGATATATTCTAAAATTTCTTTTTGCTTTTCACTAATCTTTCCGTTTGGCATAATATAGTCCTCCTTATTTAATATAAAAAGTGTACCATATATGCGCAAAAAAAGCAAACACATATTCCGAAAATCTGTTCGATTTTTTGATTGACAAACAGATGTTCCTGTCCTATAATGCAATTATAAAAACAAGCGTTCGCAACAGATGTTCGATGTCTGCTGACTGCGATGGAATATGGAGGGAATTTTTATGAACAAAAGAATAAAGATTTGTGTAAAAGAAAGAAGTATTCTGTTATTTGCTGCTGCATTGATCGTATTTTTTCTTACGGCCTTTCTGATCAGTGACAGGATCGAAGCATCCAGTGTAATGCATTCCGAAGAAACTTACAAATATTACACAAGCATCCAGGTAAAGCAGGGCGAATCCCTCTGGTCTATTGCAGGAAATTATATGACATCTGATTATTCAGACCGTGATGCATATATGGAAGAAGTGCGAAGCTTAAATCATTTAAGCAGTGATGATATACATGCCGGAGAATATCTTTTGATTCCATATTATTCTTCACAATACCTGTAGATTAAAATATCAGAATATCGTGCTTTCTGGGATAAGCTCCCGGTTGTCTTTTTTCTGAAATGCGGATATAATAGAGGGAAGATAGGAGAGTTTATTTTATGTTTAAATTTCTTTATGTAATTTTACGGAATTTATTTCGAGCACCTTATATGATTCCGCGTATGCGTTATGAAGCAGATCATCCGGAAAAATTTTCAGAAGAACAGCGTTACCGTCTGGTGCGCCATACGATCACACTTATGATGCGTTCCGGAAAGATTGAGACAGAGTGTTTTGGGGAGGAAAATCTGCCTAAGGATCAAGGTTATGTAATGTATCCAAACCATCAGGGAAAATATGATGCGCTTGGCATTATGATCTCACACCGTGAACCGTGTTCTCTGGTTATGGATAAGGCAAAATCCAATACGATCCTGGTCAGCGAATTTGTCGATCTGGTACAAGGAAAAAGACTAGAGAAAGATAACGTCCGCCAGGGGATGCAGATTATTCTTGAAGTAAGTGAAGATGTTAAGAACGGGATGAAATATATTTTGTTCCCGGAAGGCGGTTATGAATTCAACAATAAAAATAAGGTCTGCGATTTTAAAGCAGGTAGTTTCAAATGTGCCGTTAGAGCAAAGGCACCTATTGTACCAGTCGTATTAATCGACTCCTATAAAGTGTTTAATACCTTTCATTTAGGCAGTGTAAAGACGCAGGTACACTTTTTACCGCCGCTTTATTACGAGGATTATAAAGACCTTAAAACCAATCAGATCGCAGAAATTGTTAAAATGCAGATTGAAGAAAAGATGAATGAGATAACAGGGCAGTCTTAGTTTCAAATATGTTTGTGTTTCATCACGAAGGCTGTGCGTTATTTTATCTACGCAGCGGCCATCCGTCTATTTTGCCATTCAAGATCGCAGTGAACATCCGGTCTTTTGCACCCGGATTATCCAGATTGATCTGGCGCAGCAGATCTTTGGCATATTGTCGTTTGGTTGCTCCATCAACAGGACATGGATTTTTTACAACCGGAAGCGGATGTTTATGCATGAAACCGATCACATCCGCTTCGCCAACATACATCATTGGGCGGATAACCGTAAGTTTTGTGCGTTCCAGATATGTTTTCGGTGAAAACGTATAAAATCTTCCTTCAAATATCATAGAAAGAAGCATTGTCTCAAGAATATCATCCTTATGATGTGCATAGGCGATCTTATTGCATCCCTGTTCCAGCGCTTTCTGATTTAAAGCCCCTTTGCGCAGTTTTGCGCAGAGAGCGCATGGATTTTCTTGCAAATTTTTCTCAAATACAATTTTTCCAATCTCGGTTTTCACAATATAATAGGGTATCTCCAGTTGTTTGCAAAGACTTTCAACCGCATCAAGGTGAAAATTTGGATAGCCTAAATCTACTGTAATTGCAATAATAGAAAATTTATTCGGATAAAAGCGCATCAGACCGTGTAATGCGTATAAAAGTGTCAGACTGTCTTTTCCGCCGGAAATGCCAACTGCAATCTTATCCCCATCCTGTATCATTTCATATTCATCGATTGCTTTTCTGGTAAAGCTGAGAAGTTTTTGTAATTTCAATATATAAGTTCTCCTGTTTTTGTTTTCTGATCTGTTTATTAGTTTACGCCCGGAAAGCGGATTGCGCAAGCAAATATTTATTGCATTTTTGGTATGTTTTATTTAAAATTACGATGAGATCAAATATAAATTAAAAGGAGAGAAAAATAAATGCGTTTTGTAATACAACGAGTAACACGGGCATCTGTTACCGTAGATAATAAACAGATTGGTTCTATTGAGAAAGGATTTCTGGTTCTGATCGGGGTATCCGGAGAAGATACAAAAGAAATTGCAGATAAGATGATAAAAAAATTAATCGGGATGCGTATTTTTGAAGATGAAAACGGAAAAACAAATCTGTCCTTAGCAGATGTAAATGGAAGTCTTCTTCTGGTATCACAGTTTACTCTCTATGCAGACTGCAAAAAAGGCAATCGTCCTTCTTTTATCCGAGCAGGCAAGCCTGATATGGCAAAGGAGATGTATGAATACATCATTGCCGAATGCAAAAAGCAGATTCCACTTGTAGCCCAGGGAGAATTTGGTGCCGATATGAAAGTTGAGCTGTTAAATGACGGTCCTTTCACGATCATTCTGGATTCTTCAGATCTTTAAAAAAACTTCTGGAATCTTGTATACAAAAAAATCCAACCGGATTTTATTATTTTTGTCGACTTATGAAAGATTTTGTGGCATACTGTCAGTGAAAGAAAGGCCTTTGATAATTTTCACTGAAACTGGAAACTATAAATAAGAAAGATGAAAGGAAGGTATACAAAATATGGTAAATATGAGAAAGATTGCAGTGATTGGCTGCGGATTTGTTGGTTCAAGCTGTGCATTTACTTTAATGCAGAGTAATCTTTTTTCTGAAATGGTATTGATAGATGTAGATAAAGACCGCGCAGAAGGGGAAGCTATGGATATGAGTCATGGACTTCCATTTGAGACACCGATGAAAATTTATGCGGGTGAATATGAAGATATTTCAGACTGTGCGATCATTATCATAACAGCAGGCGCAAACCAGAAGCCGGATGAGACCCGTCTTGATCTTGTGACCAAAAATGTCGGCATCTACAAACATATTATCCCGGAACTTGTACGTGTTGGTTGTGAAGGAATTCTGCTTATTGTATCAAACCCGGTAGATATCTTGACCTATACTGCTTTAAAATTGTCCGGTTTTCCTGAAAATCGTGTCATCGGTTCCGGCACTGTACTTGACACCGCACGTTTAAAATATCTTTTGGGTGAACATTTAAAAATCGATAACCGTGGTGTTCATGCGTTTATCATCGGAGAGCACGGAGACAGCGAACTTGCCGCTTTCAGCAGTGCAAATGTTTCCGGTATTAACTTAAATAAATTCTGTGAAATGCGCGGATATTACAATCACGAGGAATCTATGCAGCATATTTACGAAGATGTGCGTGACAGTGCTTATAAGATCATCGAAAAGAAGCACGCGACTTATTATGGTGTAGCTATGGCTGTCCGTAGAATCTGTGAATCCATTGTACGGAATGAGCATTCCATCCTTCCAATCTCCAGCCTCACACATGGAGAATATGGTCTGGAGGATGTTTGCTTAAGCCTTCCGGCTATTGTAAGTGCGAACGGAGTAGAAAAAATCGTGCCGATTTCTTTAAATGATGATGAATTGAAAAAATTAAAGGATTCCGCTGCTGCTTTAAAGAAAGTGCTTGACAGCGTACTGGCATAACATTGATGATATAGCAGTGCATTATTAATAAAAAACATCTTCCGGCTGAAGCCTGTTTTCACAGGACAACAACGGAAGATGTTTTTCTTTAACCTAACCTTATCCCGGATAAACCAGATGTGCGGCATCAATCGTATAAAGCGTATGATCCAGATAACGTTTTGCAAGATAGTTTGCCATTCCAAGATTCATATCCAGATAGTTGCCGCAGTCGCGTGCGCTGGCACCAGGTACTTCGCCATCAAAATCCCGGATGAATTCAAACATTTCTGTTATCAGTGTTACGATATCTTTTGATTCATAATCACCGGCAAGAAGCAGATAAAATCCGGTACGGCAGCCCATAGGACCAAAATATACTGTTTTATCTTTAAATTCAGCATGATTACGCAGGAACGTAGCGCCAAGATGTTCGATAGTATGTACTTCTGCAGTATTCATAACCGGCTCATCATTCGGTGCCGTCATACGCAGGTCGAATGTAGTGATGACTTCTTGTCCTACATGATCTTTTCTAGATACATAAATCCCCGGTTCTAATTTGATATGGTCAATCGTAAAGCTTGCTATTTTTTCCATGATATAAGATAACCTCCAGTTTTTATTTCAAATGAATGCTCAATTATTGTATAAAGAACTTCAATTATTGTCAATATCGTTTTGGGATCTTCGAACCGATACCGCATTAGCGGCACGGCGTTTATGCTCGTCCTCAATGGCAGCATAGTAGTCAATCGTTGTATTCACGTTTTCATGTCCTAATACATCTGCAACCAGACGGATGTCACCGGTTTCCCGATAGAGGGCAGTGCCATAGGTACTTCGAAGCTTATGCGGCGTGATCTTTTTTGACGGTACCGCCATTTTCGCATATTTTTTCACCAAATCTTCAATCGCATCCACACTGATTCTCTTATTTTGCAGAGAATAGAAGAGAGCATGTTCCTGATCTTTTTCCGGAATAACGCGCGCACGTTCGCCCTCAATATAATTTTTTAGAACATTGCGAACCTCATCACCAAAATACAGCACATCCTGACCACCGCCTTTTCGAACGATTATCATGGAATTATCTGTAAAATTGATGTCATTGATGTCGAGTCCGGCACATTCGGAAACGCGGATTCCGGTTCCGAGCATCAAAGTTAAAATCGCAAGATCCCGCTGCATTGTACGTTTGCAGTAATTGCGCTGGCGTTCACTCATCTGTTCGTTTCCGTGTTCAATCGCATCAAGTAAAGATGCAATTTCCTCAGAATTCATACGAATAATGTTTTTATCCTTTTTGATCCGTGGTAATTTTACCAAAGCCATTGGATTACTTTCGATATATCCATGCTCAAAGTGATATTGAAACATTCCACGTAACGGAGACATTTTCCGGGCAATCGCCTTTTTCCCGTTTTCGTGTTTTTCCCCTTTATCATTTAACTCCAGATAACGCTGATATTCAACAATATCTTCAGAAGTAAGCCTTTCAACATCCTCTAAACGAAAATTTTTTACCGGTGTATCCTTAAACCGCGGATTCATTTCTTTGATATAACGAAAAAAAGTGAGTAAATCGTATGCATAGGAAATTAAAGTGCTGGTCTGCGAAGAAACTTCTTTATCATACAGATAATCGGTTGCAAAACCCGGAAGCTCTGCAATAAGTTCCCGAAGCTTTAATGTTTGTTGTTTCTTTTTATCCTTATAATATTGGGAATCCCTGCCCATAAAC
>CAYMCM010000072.1:0-10621 GCA_964388945.1 uncultured Roseburia sp. | reverse complement strand
CAGACCCTTATAGGGTCAAAGCAAACCACCGGCTAAGCCGGTGGTCATGATTTTTGGTACAATAGTTTTTAGTGTATTCAGAAATTATTTTGAAAAAATCAAAAATATTTGTAACGAAACTATCTTTTCTTCGACTAACCTATGAGAAGAAGGAGGTGAGCAGTTCTGGACTACGAAAAATTATATCATTCATATTATTTGCAAGTATATTCTTATGTTATGACAATTATAAAAAATCAGTCCTATGCAGAAGAAATTACCCAAAATACGTTTTTTAAGGCAATGACTGCAAAAAAACGATTTGAGGGTAATTCCAGTGAACTTACATGGCTGTGCGGAATTGCAAAACATCTTGTAATTAATGAATGTCGAAAAAACTCAAAGTTTTCAGAATTAGATGAAACAGCCCCAATATCAACGGTTGATATAGAAAAAGCGACAGAAGATAAAGAGACTGCTCTTCAGATTCATCTGATTCTTCACGAACTGCAAGAACCCTATAAAGAAGTATTTCAGTTAAGAGTATTTGGGGAGTTATCTTTTTCGCAAATTGGTGTAATTTTCCAAAAAACAGAAAACTGGGCGAGAGTTACTTATCATAGGGCAAGATTAAAAATTCAAGAAAGGATGGTAGAAAATGAACAAGAATAATTTTGATCCATGTGATATTGTGCAGGATTTACTTCCGCTATATTATGACGATGCTTGTACTCCTGCCAGCAGAGAGTTAGTGGAACAGCACGTATTGACTTG
Organism: uncultured Roseburia sp.; assembly: GCA_964388945.1. Taxonomy (GTDB): domain Bacteria; phylum Bacillota; class Clostridia; order Lachnospirales; family Lachnospiraceae; genus Roseburia_D. Next base: position 9,868 of record CAYMCM010000072.1, on the reverse strand, counting down.
TGAGAAATGCCAAAAAACATATGAAGGATTAAAAAATACTACGATTGATAAGGTCATAAAAAGCGAGTCGGCAGGTATTTTGGAAAGACACGCAAGGAAAGAAAGAAATATGGCATACAAAGCAGGGGTGGTAATTGCTTTCTTGCTATTGATTCCCATTGTAATTACCTTTATTGTATCAATGAGCAGTGGAGGTGGTTTGGGAGTTTTTGCGGTATTAACAGCTTCTATGATGCTGGTGGCATCGTTAATCGTTATTCCGCTTATGTCTAATCAAAAAAGAATGACAAAGAGCATATTAGCCGGTGTTGTATCATTGCTTCTCATATTCTTTTTCGTAGACCGAATGAATGGTGGAGGAGAGTTTATTTTGTGGTCAATACCAACGATTTTTGGATTGTCCATTATCTTTTTCCCACTAGTAATAAGAAATATAGCACTGCCTCCGTATCTTTCTGATAAAAAGGCATTGATTACAATGGCATGGGATACATTATGGCTTTTTCTTACAATTTTTGAAGTATGCAATCACTCGGGCGATATAGAAGGAATGAAATCGGGTTATGCGATTGCAATTATTCTTATGACGGGGGTATGGCTGATCTTTTTGGCAGCAAGGTATCTGCTGATAAATGTGTGGATAAAAGCAGGGATTATTATAATCTTAGGTTGTATTTGGACAGTGTTTTCCAATGATGTGTATGTGTATTTTATGGAACATAGAAAGCAGCTTACCATTCTTTTCACGGATTTTTCTGACTGGTCGAATACAACTTGCTTTAATGCAAACGTCTATACTTTAATTTTGATTTTGGGGGGCACAGTGAGTGGTGTTTTATTGGCATATGGCATTATAGGGAAGAAACGAAATCGCAAAAAGTAGTAATAAACCAGTGAGGCCACGGAACAAGGCGAAGCCGATACGCCGTAGAATAGTATCTGTAAGGATGAGAAAACTGAAAGATCTGGATTGACTCTACAACAGTTATAGACTTTGTAATATACTGTAAAAAACAGATGAGAGGTACACTTATGGAAAAGAATTTAACATCAGGCAGCGTATTGAAAACAGTCTTATACTTTTCAGTGCCATATCTTCTGTCATACTTTTTGCAAATAAGCGGGGCTTGAATGACGCAGCGGCGGTCGGAATCGTGGAAAAGATGATTTCCATTCTGTTTTTAGTTCCGTCCTCGATGCTTCAGACGGTGTCGGCACTTTGCGCACAAAACATCGGAGCAGGAAAACATGACCGTGCCCGCCTTACCCTGCGCTATGCCTGGATCATGGCGGTGACATGGGGAATTGCGGCATGTTTGCTTATACAGCTTTATGCCGAGCCTTTTATCCGGTTATTTGCAAAAGACAGTGATGCGGTTGTGGTGCTGGGAAGCCAGTATATGAGGGGCTATGTATGGGATTGTATTTTTGCAGGGATTTACAGATCATTGAGAGGAAGATCGACAACCGCCTGCAGCAGCTTTGCAATGCACTCTCTTCGGAATTTAATGTGGTTCGGATCATTCAGACAGAAGCACGCCGGATTACATGGATTCGTAACAGCATTTCCATCAATTCATATCTTGATCTGGAAACATCGATCCGACAATTAGAGAAACAGCAGAAAGATGCAGTCGTTTTTCTTGGAAAAGTGGGAGTTGGCATCACACAGGAGAATTTGCAGCAAAAACAGTATGGAAGCTATGATATGGTTTTTCTGATCCTGGACAAAGAAGATTTCTATGAGGGAGTAGTGGCAGAATTGCCGGAGGAAACCTGCGTGTCGATCCGGTTTTGCGGCAGTCATAAGGAAGCTCCGGTGTATTACAGAAAACTGGATGATTTCATATCGGAGCATAACTTGAAAATAGCGGGCTTTTCAAAGGAAATTACAATGATCGATTATGGCATTACAAATGATACCGGTCAATTTGTCACAGAAATACAGATACCGGTTACAGGCGAATGCTGTGAAAAAATCGTGCGTAAACAATCGTAAAAAGTTCGAAAAAAATACACTATCGCTCGAGCCGTTGACACCAGAAAAAGCATTGTATAATATAAAAGTAGGAAGATGGACAGAACTTGTAGACAGGTTCTGTTCACTTGCATTTATTTAGGGAAAAGCAAGTTATAAGTAACACGAAGGAGGGTTTTTTCATGAAAAAGAAATTAATTGGAAAAATGTTGGCTGTGACCCTTGTATGTACAATGTTTTCCGGATGTGGTCAGAGTGCGCAGACGACATCTGACGGAGAATCCGTGAGAGCGGATCTTACGGCGGACACGGAGACGGCAGTGGATGGAACGGAAACGGCAGAGGATGACGGAACGGTCACATTGACGGTGTGGGCAGAGGAAGCAAATTTTGCAGTATTGCAGAGCATGATCGACAGCTTTGAGGAGCAATATGCAGGACAGGCAGATTTTGATATCCAGCTTGTAGAAAGTGCGGATGCAGATACCAAAAACACACTGCTTGGCGACATACATAACGGTGCGGACGTATTCCCGCTGCCGGATGACCAGTTGTCCAGCATGGTGGCAGCCGGTGCGCTTGAGCCGGTTCCGAATGCGGATGAGATCAAAGCGGCGAATCTGGATGAGGCAGTAGCAGCGGCAACGATAAATGATACTTTGTATGCGTATCCGATGACGGCAGATAACGGGTATTTCTTATATTATGATAAACGTTATCTGACCGAAACGGATGTGCAGACGATGGACGGACTGCTTGCAGCAGCACAGGCGGCAGGTAAGAAAGTAACGATGGATTGGAGCTCCGGATGGTATCTGTATGCGTTTTTTGGAAATACAGGTCTTAATTTTGGTGTGAATGAAGATGGCGTTACAAACTATTGCGACTGGAATGCGACAGAGGGGCCGATCCGGGGTGTGGATGTGGAAGAGGCAATGCTTGCGATCGCAGCAAATCCGGCGTTTGTAAGCTGCTCCGACACAGATTTTCTGGCCGGTGTACAGGATGGCTCTGTTGCGGCAGGAGTCAGCGGTGTGTGGAATGCTTCAGACATCAAACAGGTATGGGGCGAAGACTACGGTGCGGTAAAACTTCCTACTTATACCTGTGCGGGACAGCAGGTGCAGATGTCCTCTTTTACCGGATATAAGATGATGGGAGTAAATTCCTATTCGGCGCACAAAGATTGGGCACTCAAACTGGCAGACTGGTTTACCAATGAACAAAATCAGATGCTACGCCTGGAGGAACGTGATCAGGGACCGGCAAACAAGAATGCGGCGGCGTCCGAGGATGTACAGAAAGTACCTGCGATCCGGGCGGTCATTGATCAGGCGCAGTATGGTAAATTACAGCGTGTAGGCAACAATTTCTGGGATGCGACAACAGATTTTGGAAATCTGATGGCGACCGGAAGCACAAATGGCGCAGAACCGCAGGAAGTGATGGATACACTTGTGAACGGTATCACGCAGTCTGCGGTACAGTAAGGAGGAATAAAAAATGAAAAAACAAGGACGGATCAGTACAAAATTTATCATTTTACTTCCTGTATTTATCTTAGGAATTGTGTCTGTGCTTTCCAATATCATAGTGGTCATCAATATACGAAGAGTCAATGACAATGCAGCGCAGATCGCAAATGGATATATGGAATGTATCTCAGAGCTTGGAGATATACAAAAAGAGACACTCGATATTCACAGACTCGGACTTTCCCATATCGTATCGACGGATCTGGACTCGATGATCACGTTGGTTGACTCGATCCGCAGTGAACAGGATGTGTTAGAAGGGTATCTCGATAATTTTGAAAAGTATGTAACAGATGAGAATCAGGCAGACTATAACAATCTGCTCTCCAATTATGAAGGCATGAAATATGAACTGGCAAATCTGATGGCATACAGTGCAAACAGTGATAATGAAGCGGCATATGCACTTGCAAACGGAACAATCGCAGATTATTCTGCGGCAATGCAGGACAGTATTTCGGCAATCCGTGAAGATGTAAATCAGAATGCAGATGTGGCAAAACAGCAGCTTCAGTCGGTTTATAATACGTCACTGGTAACGGGTATTGCAGCGATCATCATCAGTCTGGCATCCCTTCTCGTAACACTGGTATGCGTATTTAAACTGGTTATCCTTCCGCTTGTAAAGACGCAGAAAGAGATCACAAATATCATTGAAGATATTGATAAGCGTGAGGGAGATCTGACGAGACGTGTAACTGTGCATGCCAATCAGGAGGTTGCAGCAGTCGGAAATGGCATCAATGTTTTCATGGACAAATTGCAGGATATCTTTAAAATGATCGTAAATAATTCCAACAAGATGGAAGAAGTGGTCGGAGAAGTCCGTGACAGCATGGTGACTTCAAACGGAAGTGTATCGGATCTTTCTGCTCTGACCGAAGAACTTTCCGCAACAATGGAAGAAATGTCTGCCAACGCATCGGTCATCAATGCAAGTACCGAATCGGTAAAAGAGGATGTTGACCAGATCGCAGAGCGTACCACAGAGATCAATGCGTACAGCAAAGAAATGAAAGAACATGCAGATTCCATGGAAGCGTCTGCGCGTGAAAATATGGAATCAACCGGAGTAAAAGTAAATGAGATCCTTGAAGTCTTAAATAAGGCGATCGAGGACAGCAAGAGCGTGAATCAGGTCAATAACCTGACGAATGACATCTTAAATATTGCAAGCCAGACAAACCTGCTTGCACTCAATGCGTCGATCGAGGCGGCGAGAGCCGGCGAAGCGGGAAGAGGATTTTCCGTGGTTGCAACCGAGATCAGCCAGCTTGCGGCAGCGAGTCAGGAAGCGGCAAACCGCATTCAGCAGATCAACCGTATCGTGACAGAGGCGGTAGGAAATCTGGCAGAACATTCCAACGGACTTGTTGCGTATATGAATGATTCGATCCTTCCGGAATTTGAGACTTTTGTGAATGCGGGCAATGAATACCGTGAAAAAGCAACGTATATTGAGAGCAGTATGGGAGAATTTGCACAGAAAACAGACGGTTTGAAGAAGACGATGACAGAGATCGCAGATTCTATCAACACGATCGCACATGCGATTGAAGAAGGTGTTAAGGGCGTAAGCAGTGCTGCGGACAGTACGCAGGTACTTGTCAGTGATATGGAGAGCATCACCCACCATATGGATGAGAACCAGAGCATTGCAGCAGACTTAAAGAAAGAGACGGAAGTATTTAAAAAATTATAAGAGACAGTGGTTCATGCCGCAGGCGCATGCACGAATGGCATAGTATGGGAACGACAAAGGACAGGCTTTTTGGGGTCTGTCCTTTTTTGTGATGATAATGGGGAAAGTGCACAATGATTCTTGCAAATCATATATGAATATTGTTGATTTTTGGGAATGGTGCTTATGGGATGTGGAGAAAAGACGACTCCGGAGATCATTATGCCGGATGAGCCGATGGTTCAGCCGTTTCAGAGGGGAAAACGACAGATACAACACAGGAAAAAGAGATCGGAAATATTACCTATAAATGGATTGGACCGGATTCCCATGATGACGCACTGCAGAGTGCATGTATCGATGAGGCAGTGGCAAATGGAGCGAATGCGATCCTGATCGCGGCGAACAGTGCAGACGGTGTAAATGACAGCTTGAAAGCGGCGGCGTAACGCAGGATACGGCATCCTGTGTTGCCAGAGAGAAAGGTTTTAGAGAAGCGTTTGAAGGAACCGGATATACTCTGGCAGACACCGTGTATATGGAAGATGATGCGGGCAAGGTTGCGTCTGCAGTCACAGATGGAATCGGCAATGGTTATGTCGGATTTTTCGGCAGCAATGAAGGAACGACCGTAGCGATCGGAGATGCATTAAAAGAAGCCGGCACACAGAGCAATGTAGTAGGCTTTGATACGTCCGATGCGGTTCTTTCACTGGTTTCCGATGGTGTCATCTATGCGACGATGCAGCAGAATCCGGAAGTAATGGGACATGATGGGCTTGAGATTGCGATTCAGGCATTAGAAGGAGCATATACTGATACAAATACCAAGACAGATACCGGTGTTACCGTAATTACCAAAGACGCAATGTAAGGAGGAGAGCGGAATGAAGACAAAGTTCAGATTTAAGCAGAGGATGATGACCTTATGCTGCGTGCCGCTGGTGCTTCTTACCGTTATTTCTGTGGTGATCGGTCTGATCCAGTTTAAGGACGGCATGTACAAGGAAACCAAAAACAGTCTGCACTCCAGTGCAATCGCAGCGTTAAATCTTTATGACAGCCAGGGCTACGGTGATTATGCATTAAAAAGTGACGGAGATGTCTGGCGTGGAATGAACTTTGATGTTTCTACAGAAACCTTTATCGTAGACGGACTGAAAGAAAAAACAGGCGTGGACATCACGTTCTTTTATGAAGATACAGCAGTCATGACTTCTATTACCAATGAAGACAACGTAAGATGGATGGGTATGCAGGCGGGCGGCAATATCAAAAATTACACGCTGGCGCAGGGGCGGAACAGTCCAATAATTCAGCGGCACAGATCGGTGAGAATATTCAGGAACTGGTGAACAAAACAGAGGGAATCGTAAGCGCGATGGCAATGATCGGTGATACCTTAAAGGCACAGGAAGCAAGCGTAGATCAGACAAAGAAGATCTTCGATGAACTGAGTGAGAGTATCGTAAATGTCAACCAGAAAGAATCCGATATGCAAAAGAATGTTGAAGACATGACACAGGCGAAAGAAAATATGTCACATCTGATCGCAGGTCTTGCGGATTCTGCGGAGGATAGCGCGGCAGTTTCAGAGAATGCGGAAACCATGACGGAACAGATGGTATCTGAGATGGAGGGATTGGCTTCTCTGACATCGGACCTTACGGAGCTGGCGAATAAGTTGAACGAAAATCTGGAACGATTTTTAGGATAACATCAAAAATTGCTCAGACCTCATGGCCTGGGCAATTTTTCTGTCAGGGAAGTTTGGTATCAGGAAATGCGGTGTACGAAATGGTGGGAAAATGCTATAATGGTTTTACTTGATAAAGAATGAAGGAGAATCATATGGAGCAGGAGACACAGACCACGCATAAAAGGCGTGTGCGTTATAAAGGAAAATATCCGAAGAAATTTGAGGAAAAATATAAAGAACTGCAGCCGGAAAAATATCAGGACACGATCGCGCATGTCATTGAAAAAGGAAATACACCGGCAGGCATGCACATTTCGATCATGGTAAAAGAAATACTGGATTTTCTTGAGATCAAACCGGGTGAAATGGGATTTGATGCAACATTGGGATACGGCGGACATACGAAAGCAATGCTGGAACAGCTGCACGGACAGGGACATATCTACGCGACAGATGTTGATCCGGAGGAATCCGCCAAGACAAAAAAGCGTCTGGCAGAGTGTGGTTTCGGAGAAGATATGCTGACAGTCCGTCTGCAGAATTTCTGTACGATCGATGAGATCGCAAAGGAAGCCGGCGGCTTTGATTTTATTTTAGCGGATCTTGGTGTATCCTCCATGCAGATCGACAATCCAAAGCGCGGATTTTCTTTTAAAGTGGACGGACCGCTGGATCTCCGCTTAAATCAGGAGGCAGGTATCAGCGCGGCAGAACGTCTTGATACGATCACGAGAGAGGAACTTTCCGGTATGCTCTATGAAAATTCAGACGAGCCTTACTGCGAGGAGCTGGCAAAAGCGATCACGGATGAAATCCGAAAAGGCAGCCGCATTGATACGACAACAAAGCTGCGGAACGTGATCGAGAAAACACTGGATTTTCTTCCGGAGAAAGAAAAGAAGGATACGATAAAAAAGACCTGTCAGCGGACATTTCAGGCACTTCGCATTGATGTAAACCGTGAATTTGAGGTTTTATATGAGTTCATGGAAAAACTTCCGGGTGCACTGCGGCCGGGCGGTCGTGTGGCGATCCTTACGTTTCATTCGGGTGAGGACAAATTGGTGAAACGGGCACTTAAAGAGGGGTATAAGGCAGGGATTTATGCGGATTATGCCAAAGAAGTGGTAAGACCATCCGCGCAGGAGTGTGTGAAAAACGGCAGAGCACGTTCTACAAAAATGCGCTGGGCAGTGAAGGCAGACGAAGCAATTGAGCGGAGGGCGCATTGACGGTCGTAGGCATCTGGAGTATAGTAAATATATATGTATTTGGGTATACAACAGGTAAGCACAAAAGAAGGAGAATATGAATATGGGTAAGAACAAGCAGGAAAAAAAGGGGTTTGAGCAATTTTTGAAGGAGATGAAAGTTGGAAAAAGACTTCAATTTTCATTTCGAAGTCTTTTGGCGGCATTTGTCTTTGCAACAGTCGTTGCATTGATCGCGATCATAGTGATCAATACACAGATTAAAAATTTTTATAACAGATCTTTTCACAATAATCTTTATCAGGTGACGATCATCGAAAAATTAGAAAGTGTGGATAAGGGACTGCTTTCGGCGATCGCAATGAGCGGATCGGGAGAAAAAGACAGCTCCTTGCAGACGGTAGAAGACGAGCTTGACATAATTTCTGATACATTAGTGGATCTGAAAAAAGGAATCACTAATATGGATAATTTAAATCGGCTGAATGAGACAATGGCAGCACTTGAGACTGTCCGTAATGAACTGATCTCTGTTATTGAGCAGGGAAACGAAGGTGAGGCATTTAAGCTATATACCGGAGATTATATATCTGCATCAGAAGCGGTAAAAGAAGTTTTGGAAGATATGAGTGATTATTCCCAAATGAAAGCGGAAGGGCAGTATACGAAAATCCGCGTAATGGGAATATTGAGCAGCGTGGTAATGATACTGGTAGCCATGATATGTACAGGATATGCAGCAAAACTTGGTCTTATTGTTACAAAAATGTTTACAGAGCCGATAGAAGAAATAGAAGAAGCGGTAGCAAAATTAAAGAATGGAGATTTGGATGTAAACATTACATATGAAGCAAATGATGAATTAGGAATACTGGCTGCGAACTTTAAAGCTGCGTGTACGATTTTAAAAGAGATTATCGGAGATGTTGGAGAACTGTTAGGGAAAATGGCAAATGGAAACTTCAATGTGGAAACTCAGATCGCAGAGGATTATGTCGGTGAGTTCATACATTTAAAAGATTCTATGAATGGGCTTAACATCCAGTTAAGTGAAACATTAAGTCAGATCAATGAAGCGTCAGAACAGGTGGCAATGGGATCAACACAATTAGCTGAAGGTGCACAGGCATTAGCAGAAGGCGCAACGGATCAGGCAGGCGCAGTAGAAGAGCTTACCGCAACAGTGGAAAGTGTAAGTGAAATCGCAATAGCAAGTGCGCAGGACACAGAGAATACCTATGAGATGATCGTATTGGCAGGAAAAAATGCGGAAAAGAGCAGAAGTGAGTTAGAAGAACTTACAAATGCGATGGAACGTATCAGTGATACTTCAAAAGAAATTCAAAATATCATTGGAGCGATTGAAGACATTGCATCTCAAACCAACCTGCTGTCATTAAATGCATCAATAGAGGCAGCGAGAGCGGGAGAAGCCGGAAAAGGCTTTGCAGTGGTGGCAGACCAGATCGGAAAGCTGGCTGCAGACAGTGCACAATCTGCGGTTAATACAAAACAGTTGATCGAGAAGTCCTTAGAGGAAATTGAAAACGGAAATGCCATAACAGAAAAGACTGTAGGAGCATTAGCAGAAATTTTGGCATCGATGAATGCATTTGCGGAATCGGCGCAGAAGATCAGTGAATCTTCCAAGAATCAGGCTGATATGTTAAAACAGGTTGAAGTTGGCATAGAACAGATTTCAGAAGTTGTACAGAGTAATTCCGCATCAGCAGAAGAAACCTCCGCTACGAGTGAAGAACTTTC
>CAYMCM010000071.1:0-10798 GCA_964388945.1 uncultured Roseburia sp. | reverse complement strand
GATCAGTAAATATCATTATTATACAGGCATTATTTTTGCGGGATATACATTCGGAAGCGGAGAACCAATCGTCAAGGGCGGACGTTACGATGCTCTTTTAACACATTTCGGAAAAGAGTCTCCGGCGATCGGTTTTGCGGTTGTGATCGATCAGCTTTTAGCAGCTTTATCCAGACAGAAAATCACTGTTGAAACGGAAAATGCGACACAGCTTTTTGTTTATGATGAAGCTCATAAAAAAGAGGCAATCGAACAGGCAGGTGCCTTACGGAAAAACGGTAATTTCGTAGAACTGATCCCTTATGATGCAAAACATCAGAAAGCGGATTATGAGGCGTATGCAAAGAGAACCGGGATCACACAGATTACATATAAGATTGGGGAATAGAAATGGAAGACATGAGATACTTAACGTTCGCTTTAGGAAAAGGGCGTCTTGCAAATAAGACCCTGGAAACGTTTGAAAAGATTGGAATTACCTGTGAGGAGATGAAGGATAAAAATACCCGCAAGCTGATTTTCGTAAATGAAGAGTATAAGCTGCGTTTCTTCCTTGCAAAAGGTCCGGATGTGCCGACTTATGTAGAATATGGTGCTGCCGATATTGGAATTGTCGGCAAAGATACGATACTGGAAGAGGCTAGAAATATATATGAGGTTCTTGACCTGGGATTCGGAAAATGCCGTATGTGCATCTGCGGACCGGCAGAGGCGGAGGAGCTGCTGCAGCATCATGAGCAGATCCGTGTCGCAACCAAATATCCGCGCATTGCAAAAGATTATTTCTATAATAAAAAACATCAGACCGTTGAGATCATTAAGTTAAACGGTTCCATTGAACTTGCACCGATCGTAGGACTTTCCGAAGTTATCTGCGATATCGTTGAGACTGGTTCTACGTTAAGGGAAAACGGACTTGTGGTATTAGAGGAAGTCTGCCCGCTGTCTGCCCGTATGGTGGTAAATCAGGTCAGCATGAAGATGGAAAATGAACGTATCACAAAACTGATCACTGATTTAAAGCAGGTAATAAGAGAGAGTTAAAGGAAAGGAAGTCTGATCTGATATGAGAATTGTAAATTTGACAAAAGAAACTACAGAAAATATTCTGGAAAATTTATTAAAGCGCAGCCCAAACAATTATGGTGATTTTGAGGGAAGTGTTGCGGAAATTGTTGCAAATGTGCGAAAAAACAAAGATGAGGCTATTTTTGAGTATTCAAAAAAATTTGATGGGGCTGACATTAATGCCGATAATATTTTAGTTACGGATGATGAGATTAAAGAAGCCTATGAGAAAGTGGATGAAACTCTTCTTAATGTAATGCGGAAGGCGCTCGTCAATATCCGTTCTTATCACGAGAAACAGAAACAGAACAGTTGGATTGCAACCGAAGACAACGGAGCCATTCTCGGACAGAAAGTGACACCGCTTCAGCGTGTCGGTGTTTATGTACCGGGCGGAAAGGCAGTATATCCGTCATCTGTACTTATGAACATTGTACCGGCAAAGGTTGCTGGTGTAGATGAGATCATCATGACTACACCGCCGGGACGCGACGGAAAAGTCAATCCATCCACCCTTGTTGCCGCAAAAGAGGCAGGCGCAGACAAGATTTACAAAGTTGGCGGAGCGCAGGCAATCGCAGCACTTGCGTTCGGAACTGAGAGCATTCCGAAAGTTGATAAGATCGTAGGACCTGGAAATATTTATGTCGCACTTGCCAAAAAAGCGGTCTTTGGTTTTGTCAGTATTGACTCTATCGCAGGTCCGAGTGAGATTCTTGTCCTTGCAGATGAAACAGCGAATGCCCGTTATGTGGCGGCAGATCTGCTTTCTCAGGCAGAACATGATGAGATGGCTTCTGCAATCTTAGTGACCACAAGCAAAAAGCTGGCAGAAGAAGTATCAAAAGAAGTGGACGGTTTTGTCGCAGAACTTTCCAGAAAAGAGATCATTCAAAAATCACTTGACCAGTTTGGCTATATCCTGGTCGCAGATGATATGGAAACAGCAATCGACACTGCAAATGAGATCGCACCGGAACACCTTGAGATCATCACTGTAAATCCGTTTGAGACAATGACAAAGATCCGCAATGCCGGAGCAATCTTCCTCGGAGAATACAGCAGTGAACCACTCGGCGACTATTTTGCAGGACCAAACCATGTACTTCCGACCAATGGAACAGCGAAATTCTTCTCACCACTCGGTGTTGATGCATTCGTAAAGAAATCAAGTATCATTTCCTACTCCAGAGAGGCGTTGGAACCGGTTTACCGCGACATTGTACAGTTTGCAGAATGCGAACAGCTTACTGCACATGCAAATTCGATCCGCGTGAGATTTGAAGATAAATAACGACAAAAAAGGAGACGGACTATGGAACGTATCGCAGAATGCAAAAGGACAACGAAAGAGACGGACATTGCACTTACCTTAAATCTGGATGGCAGCGGCAAATCTGAAATTGATACCGGGATCGGTTTTTTTGATCATATGCTGGATGGCTTTTCAAGACATGGTATGTTTGACCTGAATCTGAGCGTGAAGGGAGATCTGATCGTGGACTGTCATCATACGATCGAAGATACCGGAATCGTTCTTGGAACAGCGATCAAAGAAGCCGTTGGAGACAAGAAGGGCATGAAGCGCTTTGGAAGCTGCATTCTGCCGATGGATGAGACGCTGGTGCTTTGTGCCATTGACATTTCCGGCAGACCGTACCTTGCGTTTGATGGGGAATTTACGACAGACCGTGTAGGCTATATGGATACAGAAATGGTAAAAGAATTTTTCTACGCCATTTCCTATTCTGCAGGGATGAACCTTCACATGAAGGTGCTTTCCGGCGGAAATAATCATCATATGATCGAGGCAATGTTTAAGGCATTTGCCAGAGCATTGGACGAAGCGACCGGATTGGATCCGCGGATCACAGATATTTTATCGACGAAAGGCAGTTTATAGTAAGGTAGTGTGTTATGGAAAAAAAAACCATTGTATCAACATTATATTTAAAGGATGGAGCCGCAGTAAAAGGTTTTCGGGATTTTTCACCGGCTGGAAATCTCTATTCCAAGGTACGTCTGTACAATGACAGCGGGATTGACAAGATCATTATCTACGATCTCTCTGAAGATGACAAAGAACATGAAAAGAACATTCAGACGATCAAAAAACTGGCACAGAACATTGAGATTCCGATCTGCGCCGGAGGAAACATCAACCGTCTTGAGGATATTAAGAAAATTCTTTATGCCGGCTGTAAGCAGGTCGTTTTGAATGCTTCCAAACCGGAAACGGCTCAGCTTGCAGATGAAGGAAGCAAACGGTTCGGAAAGGACAAGATGCTTTTATCCATTGAGAACGTGGATTATATTTTTAAACATCATGCGGAAATGACAGAAATGTTTCATGAACTGGTTGTTGTGGATCCGGCGATTGTTGAAGCGGTTGAAAATATCACCCCGATCCCTTATATTGTGCAGACGGAAAGTTATGAGCAGGATCAGATCATTGAAGTTCTGCAAAAAGTCAATGTGCGCGGTATCATGGGCGATTTCATCAGACATCCGGAGTTTGACATTATGGCACTAAAGGCAGAATGCCTGGAAGCCGGGATCAAGATGGATAATTTTGAGCCTTCCATTCAGTGGTCTGACCTTAAGTTAAATTCAGATGGCATGATTCCGGTCATTGTACAGGATTACAAGACCAATGAAGTGCTGATGCTTGCCTATATGAATGAAGAAGCGTTCAACACAACGATCAAGATCGGAAAGATGACGTATTACAGCAGAAGCAGACAGGAACTCTGGATCAAAGGTTTGACATCCGGTCATATTCAGTATGTAAAGTCCTTAACGACAGACTGCGATTATGACACGCTGCTTGCGAGAGTCTCCCAGATCGGTGCGGCCTGCCATACCGGAAACCGTACCTGCTTTTTCAACGAGATCATCAAAAAAGAGTATGTGGAGAAAAATCCGCTCAAAGTGTTTGAATCCGTATACAATGTCATTGCAGACCGGAAAGAGCATCCCAAGGAAGGCTCTTACACGAATTATCTGTTCGACAAGGGAATTGATAAGATCTTAAAAAAATGCGGAGAGGAATGCACAGAAATCGTGATCGCAGCTAAAAATCCGGATTCTGAAGAAATTAAATACGAGATTTCAGATTTCCTCTATCATGTGATGGTTCTTATGGTGGAAAAAGGCGTTACGTGGGAGGAGATTACTGCGGAATTATCACAGCGATAAAAATAAGACTGTACACCGGATTTTGGTGTGCAGTTTTTCTATTCGCCTGGAAACATGGAAATTTCTTGACATCTATTCGTAGGAACGTTATAATTTAAAATAGTTCACAAGTGAACCAAGCAACGGAGAATACGAAATGTATAGAGAATACGAAGTGCTTGCGGTAGGAGCAGAGCTAAAGAAGCTGCTGGAAAAAAAATCCGAACCGCTGATGCAAAAATATGGTCTGCGCAAAATTGAATTGGATATTCTGGCATATCTGGCAAGCGGACACTACGGTGACACTGCCAAAGATATTATGGGGCAGAAGCATATCTCAAAAGCGCATGTATCAAAATCCATCGATAATCTGAAAGCGCAGGGGTTTATCCGTCTGCATGAAGATCTGGAAGATCATCGGTTTAACCATATTTTTCTGTTGGAAAAATCGGATGCGGTGATAAAAGATTTTTTAAAAGTACATGAAGAGTGCTGGAAGATCCTGTTAAGTGGGATCAGTGAAGAGGAAAGAGTTTTCTTAGAGCAGATCTGCGGCAGGATGCAGCAGAATATTACGGAGGAATTGAGGAAATTGTAACTATGAAGTAATCGACTAGAAAGGATAGGGTGACAAATGGGAAATCGTGACAATGCTATTGATTATGCAAAAAAACTGGAAGATCTGTGCCTGAAAAATGATACTGTATCAAAAGAATTGTATCAGGAATACGGTGTAAAGCGCGGACTGCGTGATGAGAATGGAAAAGGTGTTTTGACCGGACTTACGAATATTTCAGATATTACTGCGTTTAAAAACGTAGACGGCAAACAGATTCCGTGTGATGGTCAGCTTTTATACCGCGGCTATGACGTAAAGGATCTGGTAAAAGGAAGCAAAAACCGGCGTTTCATCTTTGAAGAAGGTGCGTATCTGCTGTTGTTCGGAGAACTTCCGTCTACCAGTCAGTTAAACGAATTTCGCAAGATCATTGCGGATTGTATGGAAATGCCGACGAACTTTACCAGAGATGTCATCATGAAGGCACCAAGCCACGATATCATGAACTCTATGACACGAAGTGTATTGACGCTCGCATCTTATGATGATCATACAGCAGATCTTTCAATCAGCAATGTACTGCGTCAAAGCATTCAGTTGATCAGTCTGTTTCCGATGGTGGCAGTATATGCTTACCACGCATATAATCATTACGAAAAAAATGGCAGTATGTATATTCACAGACCGGATCCAAATCTTTCCATTGCAGAAAATTTCCTGCGGATGCTGCGTCCGGATATGCAGTTTTCACATCTGGAAGCAAACGTATTAGATGTTGCGCTGTTGCTTCATATGGAACACGGCGGAGGTAATAACTCCACCTTTACTACGCGTGTCGTAACGTCTTCCGGTTCCGATACCTATTCTGCAATTGCTGCTGCGCTTTCCTCCTTAAAAGGCAAGAAACATGGCGGAGCCAATATCATGGTTATGAAAATGATGGAAGATATTCGTGCACATGTACCGAATGCAGAAAATGAGACAGCAATCCGTGAATATCTCGATAAAATCTTAAACAAGCAGGCATTTGACCATAAGGGATTGGTTTATGGTATGGGACACGCTGTATATTCACTGTCTGACCCACGTGAAGTGATCTTTAAGGACTTTGTGGAAAGGCTCGCGAAAAACAAAGACCGGGAAGAAGACATGGCACTTTACAACAATGTTGAAAAGATTGCAACCGAACTAATCGCAAAAGAACGTAAGATTTATAAGGGGGTAAGTCCGAATGTCGATTTTTACAGCGGATTTGTTTATGATATGTTAGGCATTCCGGTCGAACTTTACACACCGCTTTTTGCGATTGCCCGTATTGTTGGATGGAGTGCACACCGTATTGAAGAATTGATCTCGGCAGACCGTATCATTCGTCCGGCTTATAAGAGTCTGGTTGACAAGAAAGAATATATTGAGCGGGATGCAAGATAATAGGATATTGCAAAAAATAGAAGCGTATGCGGCTTCTATTTTTTGTTATAGAGATCAATTCTGTTATATGTAGAGTGAATGCCACATATAGTTTATAAAACGAACTTAAACCATTGGGTTACATAAATATACTATGTCAACCAAAGTGCTGGAGGAATATGACAGCAGACGAGATCAAAGACCGAAAAAAATATATTGAAGAAATTCGAAATTCTTTTCCAGAGTGCGGAATAGAAGCAGGAGATCGGGGCCGGATGCGCAGCGGTGATTATGACCATGTCAAAACGCTGGAAGCGGAAACATCATCTGCCGCGATTGCTTCCGGAATACGGCTGCGTTTGTTTGTTTCCGTTCTTTTATTTGCGGCATTCTTTGCAATGCAAAAAAACAATACAAATGTTTTTGGCGTTTCCACGGAAGAAGTCATTGATAAAATAGAAGAAAACTATGATTATACAAATCTTGAAAAGTATGTTATGATGATATTCGATTCCATTAATTTGTGAGGTATAGAATGAATACAAAATTAGCATTATCGGATGAAATCCTGTTGACGGTGGACAAACCAGCCCGTTATATAGGAAATGAATTAAATATGGTAAAAAAAGATCCGGCACAGGTGGACATACGTTTCGCCATGTGTTTTCCGGATGTTTATGAGATTGGGATGTCCCATCTTGGCATGCAGATCTTATACCACATGTTCAATCAAAGGCCGGACGTTTATTGTGAGCGGGTATTTTCACCGTGGCCGGATCTGCATAAGATTATGAAAGAACAAAAGCTTCCGCTGTTTGCGTTAGAAACGCAGGATGCGGTCAGAGATTTTGATTTTCTCGGGATTACGATCCAGTATGAGATGTGTTATACTAATATTTTACAAATTTTAGATCTTGCACAGATTCCCTTCTTTGCAAAAGACAGAGACTGGGATGTGCCGATCGTGATCGGAGGCGGCCCGTGTACCTATAATCCGGAGCCGCTTGCGGATTTCTTTGACCTGTTTTACATCGGAGAAGGTGAAACGCAGTATGACCGCCTGTTCGCACTTTATAAAGCCTGTCGAAAAAATGGGTCATCCCGATCAGAGTTTTTACATGAAGCTGCTAAGATTCCTGGAATTTACGTTCCATCACTTTATGAAGTGAGTTATCACAAAGACGGCACGATCCGGGAAATGAAACCTGTTTTTTCGGACATTCCGGCAAAAGTAGAAAAACAGGTCGTCATGGATCTGACTGATGCGCCGTATCCAGAAAAACCGCTCGTTCCGTTTATTAAGGTGACACAGGATCGTGTTGTACTTGAGATCCAGCGCGGCTGTATTCGCGGATGCCGCTTCTGCCAGGCAGGTATGATCTACCGGCCAAATCGAGAGAAAGACATTTCCGCTTTAAAACAGCATGCCTATGAAATGTTGAAAAATACCGGACATGAAGAGATCTCTCTTAGCTCATTAAGTTCCAGCGATTACTCCCAGTTGGAAGAATTGGTAAATTTTCTAATAGACAACTTCAAAGAAAAAGGGGTTAACATTTCACTGCCATCCCTTCGTATTGATGCATTTTCCTTAGATGTCATGGGAAAAGTACAGGATATCCGAAAGAGTAGTCTGACATTTGCACCGGAAGCGGGTTCCCAGAGACTTCGCAATGTCATCAACAAAGGATTGACCGAGGATGTCATTTTAAAGGGGGCAGGAATGGCGTTTGAAGGCGGCTGGCAGAAGGTAAAGCTGTATTTTATGCTCGGTCTTCCGACAGAAACCGAAGAGGATATGCGTGAGATCGCTGAACTTGCAAATAAGATTGCGGTTCGTTACTATGAGATTCCAAAAGATCAGCGAAACGGAAAATGCCAGATCACGATCAGTACATCCTTCTTTGTTCCGAAACCTTTTACTCCATTCCAGTGGGCCAGAATGTATGATAAGGATAATTACCTCGGCAGGGCAAAAGTCGTAAATGATGCGGTGAAGGAACAGTTAAACCGAAAGAGTATTAAATACAACTGGCATGAAGCGGATGTTACCGTACTCGAAGGGATTTTTGCAAGAGGTGACCGTAAAGTCGGACAGGCAATCTTAAAAGCATATGAAAACGGATGCATTTTTGATGCCTGGACAGAATTTTTCGATAATGATAAATGGCTTTCCACATTTGAGGAAATTGGCATGGATACAGATTTTTATACGATGCGGGAACGTCCGCTCGATGAAGTGTTTCCGTGGGATTTCATCGACGCCGGCGTTACAAAAGAATTTATGATCCGTCAATGGAAGACCGCAATGGAAGAAGAAGTTACACCGAACTGCCGTATGCAGTGTTCCGGCTGTGGTGCCATGAATTATAAAGGAGGTGTCTGCTTTGAAAATAAGAATTAAATTTGCAAAATCCGGTGTTATGAAGTTTATCGGGCATTTGGATATGATGCGCTATTTCCAGAAAGCAATGCGCCGTGCAGACATTGACATCAAATATTCCGAAGGATTTTCACCTCACCAGATCATGTCCTTTGCTGCGCCGCTTGGCGTTGGCATTACGAGTGACGGAGAATATCTTGACATTGAGGTGAATACAACAGGTTCAACAAAAGAATCAATCGTAAACCTTAACAGCTCCATGGTTGACGGTGTGGAAATACTGGAATATAAAAAACTTCCGGATCACGCGAAAAATGCGATGTCAATTGTTGCTGCTGCAGACTATAAAATTTATCTTAAAGACGGATACGACAATCCGTATTCCACCGAAACGTGGCGCAATCACTTAAAAGCATTTTTCTATGACAGAGCCGAAGTGCTGATCACCAAGAAAACGAAAAAGAGCGAAAAAGTCATGAATTTAAAGGAACTCGTCTATGATTTTAAGATCCTCGAAGAACAGGGCAGCCTTGTTTTTTACCTAAATGTCTGTACCGGAAGCAGTGATAACTTAAAGCCGGAGCTTGTATTGCAGGCATTTTATGAATTTCTTTCTCTGGAATATCAAGAATTTGCATTCCAGATTCATCGGGTTGACGTATATGCCAAAAATGAAGAAGGCGGTTTTATACCGCTTGGTGCACTGGGCGAAGATATTTCAGAAGATATTCCTTCGGAAGCTTCTGCTTCTGAAGGACAGGAAGTTTCGGTTTAAGGGAGGCGGACAAAATTGGCAAAAAAACTGCTGATCACCAGACAGGCGCTTTCGCAGGAACTGCGTGCGCTGGCCGGTGTGCCGGTATATAAGGAACACGCCGATCAAACACCCGTTTCCTACTGGATCACCGCATTCTATGAAGATGATGTGTTAAGCGACCTATCCTGTATTCCGGCAGATGCGCCATCCATGCTCGGCAATATCTATATAGGAAAAGTCTTCAATATTGTAAAGAACTTAAATGCTGCTTTCATCCGCCTCACGCCGGAGGGCGGGCAGGGTTATTATTCGATGGAAAAACTTAAAAATCCGATCTTCACAAAAAAAATTGGAAAAAAAGCGCTGTGCATTGGGGATGAACTTTTAGTTCAGGTAGAAAAGGAAGCCATGAAGACAAAAGATCCGTATCTTTCCACTAACCTGAACTTCACCGGCAATTATCTGGTGCTCACTACAGAAAATACAAAACTAGGTATCTCTTCAAAACTGGAGCCGGAAGTGCACACACATTTTCGTGAACTGCTGAAAGAACGCAAAAAGGATGAATATGGATTAATTGTTCGAACAAATGCAAAAAATGCGGCTGACAGTGAAATATTGCAGGAATTAGAAAGCCTTGAGCAGGAATTTATGCATATAAAAGAAACTGCGATTCACAAAACCTGTTACAGCCTGATTTATCAACCGAAACATGGGTTTTTAAAGACCTTACAGGATACGGATTTTGCGTCCCTGACGGAAATCGTGACTGATGATGCAAAAGCATATCATGCGATCACTTCTTATTATGAAAAGAATAAAAATTTTGACGGAGATATCCGATTCTACGAAGATGCCATGCTGCCTCTCTTTAAGCTGTATTCACTGGAACGTGAACTTCGTGATGCACTAAGAGAGCGGGTATGGCTGAAATCCGGTGCGTATCTGATCATACAGCCGACCGAGGCACTAACCGTCATTGATGTCAACAGCGGCAAAAATGTTGCAAAGAAATCCGCATTTGACAATTTTAAAAAGATCAATCTCGAAGCGGCAAAAGAAATCGCAAGACAGCTTCGTCTGCGCAATATTTCCGGTATCTGCATCGTAGATTTCATCAATATGGAGAATGAAGAAGCAAACGCTGAACTTATGCATGCATTTCGCATGGAACTGAAAAAAGATCCGGTTCCGGTTCAGCTTATCGATATCACAAAGCTCGGTTTGGTGGAGCTTACCCGCAAAAAAGTAAAAAAGACACTGCGTGAGCAAATTAATTTCAGAAAAAGTATTGACGAATAGCGGCTTGTATGCTATTCTCTAATAGTATGCCGCACAGCGAGGTACAAGTTTGCATTTATGCAGCACCGTAACTGGCGAGTAATGATAAATAGGAGGTGCCATATGTACGCAATTATAGCAACAGGTGGTAAACAGTACAAAG
>CAYMCM010000070.1:0-11056 GCA_964388945.1 uncultured Roseburia sp. | reverse complement strand
TGCGAGATATACCGGCAAATATGCGGGTAACTGCAAAACAAATACGGTATAACGGAAGAATGAAAAAAATAAACTGGAAATGAAACGTTTGATATAGAAAGATGAGGAAAAACTATGTGTGGAATTATAGGTTATACAGGGAAAAAAAGCGTGAAGGATGTTTTACTCGGCGGATTGGAACTGTTAGAGTATCGCGGATATGACAGTGCGGGAATTGCGCTTTCGGATCAGGACGGCACAGAGACTTCTATTTATAAATGCGCAGGAAGAGTGGCGGATCTGCGAAAGGTTTGCAAAGAACAGGAACTGACACAGGCCTGCGGGATCGGGCATACCAGATGGGCAACACACGGAGGTGTGTGTGATGCAAATGCGCATCCGCACCGCGTGGGGAAAGTGACGTTAGTACATAACGGCATCATTGAAAATTATGAGGAGCTTGCGGTGGAATATCATCTTGGCGGAGCGTTGAGATCCCAGACCGATTCGGAGATCGCGGCGGGTGTGTTTGATCATTTTTATGAGGGAGATCCGTTTGAATGTATAAAAAAAACAGTTAGTAAACTGAAAGGGACGTTTGCGTTTGTACTGATGTTTGAAGATCGACCGCAAAAAATTTATTCGGTGCGCAATGTCAGTCCGATCGTGGCGGCGAAAACCGCGGACGGAGCAATCGTAGCATCGGATGTGACTGCGATTGGAAAATATACAGAAGCCTATTTTGTAGTGCCGGAATATCATGTGCTTGAGATGGGAAAGGATGAAGTAACGCTACAGGATCTGGAAGGAAATGTAAAAGAGCCGGAGTATCTGGATATCGATTTTGAACTCAACATGAGTGAAAAAGACGGCTTTCCGTTTTATATGGAAAAGGAAATGGCAGAACAGCCGCGGGTGATCGCGCGTATGATCGCAG
Organism: uncultured Roseburia sp.; assembly: GCA_964388945.1. Lineage (GTDB taxonomy): Bacteria > Bacillota > Clostridia > Lachnospirales > Lachnospiraceae > Roseburia_D. The sequence continues at coordinate 10,140 of CAYMCM010000070.1, read as the reverse complement.
AAAAAACGACAGAAGATCTGCCGGATTTTTCCTCGGAGCAGGTATCGGATACGCTCCTTACGGCGTGTAAGAACGTGTGCATCATCGCGTGCGGCTCTGCGATGCATGCCGGATTGGCAGGACAGTTTCTGATGAAAAAGTTTTTACATATTCCGGTGAGTGTGGAATTGGCATCAGAGTTTATGTATACCGATCCGGTTGTGGATGAAAAGACATTGGTGATCGCCGTTTCCCAGTCGGGTGAGACGATTGATACACTGGAAGCGCTGAAGTATGCGAAACGAAAAGGTGCGGGATCGCTTGCGATCATCAATGTGAAAGGTTCCTCGATCGCAAGGGAGAGTGATGCGGTGCTCTATACCAATGCCGGACCGGAGATCGCAGTCGCAAGTACAAAAGCCTATACATCCCAGCTTGCCCTATTTGCGCTTTTGACGGCACGTATGGCATATGTACGGGGAAATTTTGGAGAAGAAGAGACAAGAGAATTTGTACGGGAGTTAAAAAAAGTCCCGAAAGCCTTAGAAGAAGTGCTTGCAGGAAAAGAAAAGCTCCATCATATCGCAGGACGCATCATTGGAGCAAGGGATATTTTCATGATCGGGAGAGGGCTGGATTATTTTATCGCCATGGAGGGATCACTGAAATTGAAGGAGGTTTCTTATATTCATTCCGAGGCATATGCTTCCGGTGAATTGAAACACGGACCGCTTGCGCTGATCACGGAGCATACGCCGGTGGTTGCGGTGGCAACACAAACCAAGCTTTTATCCAAAGAGATTTCCAATATCCGCGAAGTCCGTTCACGTGGGGCGGATGTGGTACTGTTTGCAAAAGAGCAGGTGATGCCGGACACGAAAGAGGGCTATCTTGCCTTCAAACTTCCGGATGTGCGGGATGAGTTTATGTGTATTCCTGCGGCTGCGGCGTTACAGCTTTTGGCATATTATGTTTCTTCGGATAAAGGTTTTGATGTTGATAAACCAAGAAATCTAGCAAAAGTAGTGACCGTAGAATAAAATACGATGGAAAAAAGTTTTTGGTGAAACAAAAAAAGCGTTGGGATGGCTCTGGATTTAATAAAAATTTCATTTTAGTTTTAGAATTTCTATGCTATACTGAATCTGATTCTTGCCCCGATGGGCAAAAAGGTACATTTAAAAGACAGGGAGAGGAAATACTTCATGAAAAATATAATAAAGATTTTTTTATCAGATGTACGGGGATTGGTGAAAAATTTCTTTGCGCTGGTCATCGCGATTGGACTTTGCATCATACCGTCCCTGTATGCGTGGTTTAATATTTATTCCAACTGGGACCCGTATGCGAATACGTCAAGCGTACAGATCGCAGTTGCATCGGAAGATAAGGATTATACGATGGAGGACGGCAGCGTAGTCAATATGGGAGATGAGGTCGTTGATGAATTGAAAGAAAACGACAGCATTGGCTGGGTGTTTACTGACAAAGATCAGGCATTAGACGGCGTGTACAGTGGAAAGTATTATGCGGCGGTCGTGATAGGTGAGGACTTTACCAGCAATATGTATGAGTCGATCACCAACGGATTTCAGGGAAGCTCCATTACCTATTATGAAAATGAAAAGAAAAATGCGATCGCGCCAAAGATTACAGACACTGCGGCAACTACGCTGCAGACCAGTATCAACGAAAAGTTTATAGAGGTAGTGGCGAGTACGATCTTTACAGAGACAAACCAGTTGTCTGAGGATCTGAAAAATTCGGATGGAATCGCAAATTTCGAGGAGAAATTAAAGGATATCAATACAAATCTGCAGGCGTATGATAGCATGATCGACAGCTTTATTCAGGGAAACGAGGCACTGACAGCATCGGTCAATGGCGCGAGTGATAAGATTCCGGGACTGAGCAGCAAAATATCCAGTACGGCACAGGACGTAACAGATACCAATGCGAGCCTTACTGCATCAGAGGCAACGCTGGCAGGCTTCAATACAGATGTGCAGGAGGCACTGAATCAGGTGCAGGCATCTTTGGATACCGTGGCGACCGATCTTTCCAATGCGGGGCTTGGAGATAAGGCAAAGGTGACGGCGGAAAGTATTGCGCAGACTAAAACTGATACGGAGACGCTGATCGCGCAGCTTACTACATTACAGCAGACACTGGAAGAGATAAGCCGCACTGAAGTAGAGAACAAACAGCAGCAGATGCAGGATCTGGCAGATGAACAGCAGATGGCACTTGCAGAGAACGGAGAACAGAGTACAGAAAGCGGAAGCACGCTTCCTTCTATCCAGATTCCGGATATTCAGATCCCAACGGATATTAAACTCAGTGAGGAGACAAAACAGCAGGTTCAGTCAGCACTCGATGCGATCCAGTCATTGCAGAGCGGAGCCGGAGACATCACATCGGCGTTAAATACGATCCAGGGAGCAATCTCGGATGTAAAGGCAGAACAGGGCAATAATGCGTCAAATGTGGCAAATGATGTAAAAAATGCGATCGATTCGGATGCAGCGGGAATCTCTACAACGCTTTCCGGCTGCAAACAGTCGATTGAAAATATGAAGGGAGTTTACTCCAACAATCTGGTGCCGGAGATGTCCAATGTATTGGACAGTATGTCACAGGCACTTACGAATGTTACCAATCTGTTAAATAATTTAAACAGTACGCTGGGGAATATGGGAATCGTTTTTGACGGCGTAGAGACTACGATGTCAGGATTGGACGACAGTCTCGTTCAGATCCAGTCTGTGATCCGCTCAGTCAGCAGCGAACTGACTGAGATCACCGACAGACTGGATGCGGCAGGAGAAGACGAAAAGCTGGATGTGCTGATGGATATTCTTGAGGGAAATCCAGAGATATACGGAGAATTTTTCGCACAGCCGGTATCCATTGAGACAGAAGCGGTCTACGAGGTAAAAAATTATGGTTCCGCAGTTACGCCGTTTTATACGGTACTGGCGTTATGGGTAGGGGCACTGCTTTTAGTATCCTTGATCAAGGTAAAGGCAGATCCCCAAAAACTGGATCATCCGAAACAACATGAGCTGTTTTTTGGAAGATACCTGATCTTCTTTGTTTTAGCGCAGATTCAGGCAGCAGTTGTAGTTCTTGGTGATATTTTCCTGCTGAAATGCCAGATCCTGCATCCGGGATTGTTCTGGTTTGCGGCAGCGGTTACGAGCTTTACCTTCTCTGTGCTGATCTATGCGCTGACCATTGCATTCGGAGATGTGGGCAAGGCATTTGCGGTCGTTATTGTCGTACTGCAGATCGCCGGTTCGAGCGGAACTTATCCGATCGAAATACTGCCGGACTTTTTCCAGAAAGTATACATATTTTTCCCATTCCCGTATGCGATCAATGCACTGCGTGAAACGGTTGCGGGCATGTACGGAAGCACATTCGAGACGGCACTTTCCGAGCTGCTTATATTTGCAGTGGCAGGACTTATGATAGGGCTTGTTATCCGGATACCGTTTATCCGGCTGAACCACTTTATGGAAAAACGTATGGAAGACACGAAGATGATGTAAGGGAGGGAGCGCACTTATGAATACAGAAAATGATAATAAAGATAATAAATATGAAAGAATGTATGATATTCTGTTGGATTATGAGCAGAAGATCCATCTGAAAAATCAGAAAAGGATTCGGATCGGTTTAAAGTGCCTGATCATCATACCGCTGATCTTCTTAGCAATGCTGTTCTGGACGGGAAGTTCGAAAACGATTTTTCTGGTGCTGTGGATTGTATCCTTGTTCATCCTTGCGTCCTATCTTATTTTGATCGAATACGGAGATTATAAACTGCAGGAAAAATTAAATGAACTGGATGAACGCGGCGATGCCGGTGTAGAAGCACTGATCGGACCGGGTATGCTTAATATTGACGGACCGATCAAGAGCGCAGTGAAAAAACTGGATGCGACATTAGGCAGTGAGACACTTGCAATAGAGGAAGAGGGAGCGGACAAGAATGAAGAACATAATTAAGATTTTCTGTGCGGATTTCAGGAGACTCAGTACCAATGTGGTGGCTGTGGTCGTGATCATCGGACTCTCGGTGATACCATCTTTGTATGCATGGTTTAATATACTTTCCAACTGGGATCCGTATGGGCAGGATGCAACTTCCAATCTTAAGATCGCGGTTGTTTCACAGGACGAGGGGACAGAAGTTGCCGGAATATCCATGAATATCGGTGACAATGTGATTTCCGGGCTTAAAGAAAACGAAACGATCGGCTGGGTGTTTCCGGATACAACAGAGGAAGCGACCGAGGGCGTATACAGCGGTGAATATTATGCGGCACTGGTGATCTCAAAGGACTTTTCCAGGGATATGATAAGTTTTATGAGCGGTGAAGTCACACATCCGAAGATCACCTATTATGAAAATGAAAAGAAAAATGCGATCGCACCGAAGATCACTTCAAAGGCAAAGACTGCGGTACAGGGACAGGTAAACAGTACATTTGTGAGTACGATCGCAGAATCACTTATGAAAGTGAGCAATGTGCTCACAGACACAGACGGGAATGTGTCACTGACCGATGCAGTGACCGGACGGCTGGATGAACTGGATGGGGATCTGCAGAACTATATCAACATCATGAATTCCTTTATCAGTGTGACTGGTTCGGCTTCGAGCCTGATCGATACGACGCAGGTGATGATCCCGGATCTGAATAATCTGGTTGGAAATGGACAGAATACGGTAAATGCGATGCAGGGAGCCATTACGTCAGGCACAGCAAGTGCGGACACGGTTTCTGACATGGTAAGTTACAGTCTGGATATGATCGGATCGACATTGGATCAGGTATCTTCGATGGTACAGAGTGATCTTTCCAATCTGGAAGGCAAAGAGGGCAGTGTGACAAACGGACTTTCCGGTGCACAGGCGATCATGCCGTATTTAAAGCAGATGTTTGGTTCGACCACTTCATCGATCGCAGGTTACGATAATGTAGATGTGCAGGTGAGTGAGATCCAGACACAGTTAGACCAGATCTCAGCGGATCTGGATTCAGTTGCTTCCAATGCAGGAGCAGGTTCGGATGCAGTGAGGGTGTTAGAACAGCAGATCTTAAGTGAGATCTCTGCCTGCAAAACAAAGGTAAGTGCGTTAGGTGATACTTATACCTATTCGATCAAACCACAGCTTCGATCCACGATCAACTCCATGCAGGGTTCCTTAAATTCAGCTCAGGCGATCCTCTCCGGTGTGGATGGAGATTTCAGCGGCGTGAATGAGGTGTTGGAGGAATATGGAGATACACTTTCTACCGGTATGGACGGACTGGTGGCATCACGCGATATGGCGGTTGATATGAAAGGAAAACTTGACCAGATCCGTACGGATATCACGACACTTACCAATGATGAACAGTATCAGGAATTATTGGATATTTTAAAAACAGATCCGGAACTTTTAGGCAGCTTTATCTCATCACCGGTTGCACTAAATACAGAAGCAGTATATGAGATCTCCAATTACGGTTCTGCAATGTCACCGTTTTATACGGTGCTTGCGATCTGGGTCGGTGCGTTGATTTTGGTTGCGATCATACATGTGAAGGTTCATCCGGAACCGGGGATCATGGAGACAAAACCATATCAGCAGTTTTTCGGACGTTACATTACGTTCTTTCTGATTGGTCAGATACAGACACTGCTTGCAGTGCTCGGAGATTTGTTTTATATTAAAATACAATGCCAGAATCCGTTTTTGTTCTGGCTTGCATGTGCAATGAGCAGTTTTGCGTTTACGCTGCTGATCTATGCATTGACAGTTGCGTTCGGAACGGTCGGAGAGGCGGTTGCGGTAGTCCTCATGGTTATTCAGGTCGCTGGTGCGGGAGGAACATTTCCGATTGAGACATTGCCGAAGATCTATCAGGAAATCTACCGTTTCCTGCCGTTTTCGTTTGGCATGGACGCACTGCGTGAGACGATAGGCGGTATGTATGCGATGACGTACTGGATATGTATTTTGAAGCTTGGCATTGTCGTGGCAATCAGTCTGGTGATCGGTCTGCTAGTTGCGGTTCCGTTCCGCAAGCTGAACCGGATCATCGACAAGAGCAAAGAGAAATCAGGAATCATGTTATAGAAGATAAAAGGAAAAGAGTACAGATGAGCAGAAACATGAAGCGGGATCAGAAGATTTTAGAATATCTGACACTTACAGCTGCAACAATTATTCTGGATGTGGGTGTTTACTTTTTCAAATTCCCGAATAACTTTTCATTTGGAGGTGTGACCGGTCTTGCGGTCGTACTTTCTCAGATCATGGCGGTGCGAGCGAGCAGTTTAAACTTTGTGATTAACATGGCGCTTCTGGTGTTCGGATTTTTGTTCCTTGGGAAGGGATTCGGCATCAAGACAGTTTATGTCAGTGTGCTGTCTTCGCTGGGACTCAGTCTGCTCGATATATTCTGTCCGATGCAGGGACCGCTCACAAGCCAGCCGGTTTTGGAACTGATCTATGCGATCGTACTTCCGGCGTTCAGCTCTGCGATCCTGTTTAATGTCAATGCTTCCGGCGGAGGTACCGACATCATTGCGATGATCTTAAAAAAATATTCTACCTTAAATATCGGCATGGCATTGTTTCTTGTGGATCTCGGAATCACGGTGGCGGCAAGCCTGGTATTTGATATTGAGACGGGACTTTTTTCGTTCTGCGGACTCATGGCAAAATCACTGGTCATCGACGGCGTGATCGAAAATATCAATCTCTGCAAGTATTTTACGATCGTGTGTGAGCATCCGGAGCCAATCTGCGACTTTATCCAGAAGGAATTAAAGCGCGGGGCAACGATCTATCATGCGGAAGGTGCTTATGCACATAAAGATAAAACGATCATACTGACTGTTATGAAACGCAGTCAGGCAGTCATGCTTCGGAATTTTATCCATAAAAATGAGCCGGAAGCCTTTATTACGATCACGAACAGCAGTGAGATCATCGGAAAAGGATTCCGGGGACTGAATTAGAATCATATAAGGGAGACGAAATCTATGGGAGAAATCGAAAAACTGCCCGCGCGTGAAGAGATCGCAGAGGCAGACAAATGGGCATTGGAAGATCTGTTCGCGACAGATGCGGACTGGGAAAAGGCAGTGCAGATGTTGGAAGAACAGTTTGCACAGTTAAAAAGCTTCGAAGGAAAAGTGAGTGCATCTGCGGATGCACTTTATGCGTATCTGACGCTTGCGGATGAGACAGAGAATCTGTTTGAAAAGGTGTTAGTCTATTCTAACGAGAAAATGCATCAGGATATGGGGGATTTTGTATATCAGGGATATGCTGCCAGGGCACAGGCGGCAGCAGCAAAACTGTCTGCCGCAGAAGCCTTTTTTGAGCCGGAGCTACTTGCGATGGAGGAGAGCCGGTTACAAGGATTTTTTGAGGAAGAACCGAAACTGGAAAAATACCGGACACTGACAGACCGGATCTTAAGAAGAAAGGCGCATACTCTGTCCGCGGCAGAAGAGGAGATCCTCGCGAAGACCTATGAAATGGCAACAGCACCGGATGATATATTTTCTTTGTTTAACGATGCGGATGCAAAATTCGGGACGATCCGGGATGAAGACGGAAAAGAAGTGGAACTGACACATGGACGGTTCGGCAGTTTTATGGAAAGCAGTGACCGCAGGGTGCGGAAGGATGCGTTTACTGCACTTTACCAGACATATGATCAGTTTAAAAATACACTGGCAGCGACCTTTGGCGCGAATGTGAAAAAAGCAAAGTTTTACGCGGATGTACGGAAATATCCGTCCTCGCTTGCAGCGGCACTCGCTCCGGGCAATATACCGACAGAAGTCTATGACAACCTGATTGAGACTGTGCACCGTTTCCTTCCTGCAATGTACCGCTATGTCTCCCTGCGCAAGCGTGTGCTGGGTGTGGATGAACTTCATATGTATGATGTCTATGTACCGCTTGTGGAGGATCAGACGAGAAAAATCCCGTTTGCGGAGGCAAAGGAAATCGTAAAGCGCGGGCTTGCTCCGATGGGAGAAGAATATGTGAGCCATTTACAGGAAGGGTTCGACCAGCGATGGATCGATGTCTATGAGAACCGTGGAAAACGAAGCGGAGCATACTCCTGGGGTGCATATGGCACACATCCGTATGTGCTTTTGAATTATCAGGGAAAACTCGATGATGTTTTCACACTGGCACATGAGATGGGGCATGCACTTCATAGCTGGTATTCTAACGCAAATCAGCCGTATGTATATTCCGGATATCTGATCTTTGTTGCGGAAGTTGCATCAACCTGTAATGAATCACTGCTGATGCAGTATCTGCTAAAAGAAAGTAAGGATAAAAATAAAAAGGCATACCTGTTGAATCATTTCATTGACCAGTTCAAAGGAACGCTCTTCCGGCAGACGATGTTTGCGGAATTTGAAAAGATCACGCACGAGATGTATGCAAAAGGAGAGTCACTGACTGCGGAGAGTTTGTGTCGTGTATATATGGATCTGAACCGGAAATATTTCGGAGATGAGATGGTGTCTGATCCGCAGATCGCACTGGAATGGGCGCGGATTCCGCATTTTTATACAGAATTTTATGTATATCAGTATGCGACCGGTTTTTCCTGCGCGATTGCGCTCTCAAAACGGATTCTTGAGATGGGAGAAGCGGGAGTTGCCGATTATATGAAGTTTTTAAAGGGCGGCTGTTCGAAAGATCCGATCGAATTGTTGAAAATGGCAGGCGTGGACATTTCCACACCGAAACCGGTGGAAGACGCCCTGCATCTGTTTGAAGAACTGGTAAGCGAATTGGAGGAATTACTGTAAGATGATACTGCGAGTTCCCGATTATTTTGATGAATTCCATTGTATTGCCGGGCGCTGCCGCCATAGCTGCTGCGCCGGCTGGGAAGTGGAGATCGATGAGAAAACGTTTGATTATTACAAGTCAGTTCCCGGAGCGTTCGGGGAACGCTTGCGGAAGAATATGACGGAGGGGGATGAGGATGGCTTTATACTGGTGAATAACCGCTGTCCGTTTCTGAATGAACAAAATCTCTGCGATATTTATACTGAGCTTGGGGAAGCTACACTTTGTGAGACCTGTACAGATTATCCACGGGTGACGTTTACCTATGGAAATATCATGGAGCGTTGTCTGGGACTTTCCTGTGAGGAAGCCTGCCGGCTGATCTTTGCCGAAGAAAAACCGTTTCGGATCGTTGAGCGTGAGATTCCGGATGAGGATGTATCGGATATAGAGCATCCCCTCGGATGGGAGGATGCGGATGATGCGTGGTCAGAAACAGATGAAGAAACGGATGAGAAAGAGGACTGGGAATATATAAGAGCGGCGCGGGATCACGCGCTTATGATCTTGCAGAACCGGAAAAAGACACTGGGTGAGCGCCTTGAAGAATATCTGGTTTTTGCGGACAGGGTACAGGAATGCTTAAACTGGGAAGAGACCTGGAAGATCGAAGCAGTGATCGCAGAGATGCAAGAGGAGAAAGCACTGCCGGAGTATGAGCCGGACTTTAAGTTAAACCAGTTAGATGCCATGCGTGAACGGGCAGAATTTTATGAACCGATGGAAATATTGGATGAGGAATGGCCGGGAGCACTGGCGCATCTGGTTGAAACACTTGCGGCGGAAGGAAAAACAGAGGCGGATTATATAGGTTTACATAATGAGTTTGCGGAGTTTTACCGCGAAAGATATTTCGAGTGGGAACAGATCCTTTGTTATTTTACCTACCGTCACTTTATGCGCGCGGTTTATGATTACCGTTTTTTTAGTCAGGCAAAACTGGCGGTGACGAGTTTTCTGATGATCCGGGATATGGATGTGGTGCGCTATTTGGATAATGGGCATCAGTATTCATTGGAAGACCGGGTTGATGTGGCACGGATCTATGCGAGAGAAATGGAGCATTCCGAGGAAAATCTCGAAAATCTTGCAGAAGATTTTGATTTTGAGGAAATATTTTCGCTGGAACGGATGCGTGAACAGGTACGCTGGATCGTGTAAGCAAAGAGGAAAAAGAAAAGGCGAAAGCGGACTGCCGTGATGACAGTCCGCTTTTTTACTTGTTAGGGCAAGGCCCTGTTTGCCATTGTGGAGTTTTTCGTTGTTCC
>CAYMCM010000069.1:0-11140 GCA_964388945.1 uncultured Roseburia sp. | reverse complement strand
ATTAATAATAAATTATAACAGGTAACAGAACCCTTAAATTATGTGTTTGCACAATCAGAATTTGTAGATTGTAAAGGAGCGTATACTATGGATATAAAATTAACAAGAATATCTCCTATTTTCATTAGACCAGAATATAGAAATAAAGGCTATGCCCAAAAGGCGATACAATTAGCGGAAGAGATTCATGGTAGTTCTGATTGGGAATTAGATACTATATTACAAGAAAAGGGTAATTGTTATCTATACGAAAAGATGGGATATCATCAAACAGGAAAAACAGAAATGATTAATGATAAATTAACATTAGTATTTTATAAAAAAGATTAGTATAACTTCCAATTTGTGGAGGAGGATTAAATATGGGACTATAGCAGAATTGGAAAGTTTAATATGAGAGTTTTGTAAAATGTTTAAAGGTTCGTTTTTACCTTTGGAGGAAAAGAGATCATATGAAGATAAGAAAGGCACAAGCATAAGATTTATCAAGAATTGCTGAAATTTATGTATTTAACAATAGAATAAACTATTTCCCAATATTCAAAGATGCGGGATTTTCTTTTGGTGAGATGCAGGTGGTTTCTGTCATTGACAATTACTTTAAAAAAGAAGAGATACTGAAAAATATTTTTGTGTTTGATGACGGGCTGATCAAAGAATTTTGTGTGGATCATTTATGGGCGTTAGAAAAAAACACAAGAGCAGTTTCTTTTTACAGTAGACATGGTTTCCGGCTGACTGGCCAAAAGCGATTCGAGGAAGATACTACCGAATATCTGGTTGAATTAAAAAGATAACGTTTGGGATTTTGCTGCAATGAGTAAAACGTGAGTTTCCGTCATTGAAAATTAAAAAAAGGAATGCTATACTGATACAGGTGAATTTGCGCTTATTTTGCAAAAAAACGGACGAGGAGGTAGTGTCATGCTGAAAATATACAAAACAGAGGAACAGATCATAGAAGAACGTGAACAGCTTGAAGAAGGCGTCTGGGTTGAGATGACAAGCCCCTCGATGGAAGAATCCCAAAAAATTGCCGATTATTTTGATATAGATATTACCGATATCCGGGCAGCTCTCGATGATGAGGAGAGTTCCCGTATTGAACTTGAGGACGGTTATACTTTGATCCTTGTGGATATTCCGTCCATAGAAGTCAATCATGATGTGGAAACCTACATTACGATCCCGCTTGGTATCCTGCTTACACAGGGAGCAATCATCACGGTATGCACCGAGGAAACGCCGGTGCTGCAGCATTTTGTGAAACGCAGAGTGCGGGATTTCAGTACCAAGAAGAAAATGCGTTTTGTCTATCAGATCCTGTTTCAGACAGCGGCACTTTATCAGAGTGACCTGCGCATTATCGATAAAAAACGCACAGCGATCGAGGAGAGGGTCGGGGAAAATACCGAGGATGAAGATCTGATCGATCTGCATAGTCTGGAATCTACACTGGTCTACTTTGCAACGTCCCTGCGTGCAAATGGTGTGGTGCTCGACCGATTGTCCCGTTACACGAGATTAAAACAGTATCCGGAGGATCAGGAGTTGCTTGGAGATGTCATAGTCGAAAATAAGCAGGCGATCGAGATGACGTCTATTTACCGTGATATCATCAATGGAACGAGAGAGTTATTGTCCTCGATTTTGGATAACCGATTGAACAACGTCATGAAGTATCTGACTTCGATCACCATTGTTATGGCAATTCCGACCGTAATTTCAGGGCTTTATGGAATGAATGTGGATGAAGAATGGATGCCGTTTGCAAATACGGCGAACGGATTTGGAATTATCTGTCTGCTGACATTGATCATTTGTCTGCTGACACTGTTAATCTTAAGAAAGAAGAAGATGTTATAAATATGAATGAAAAGAAGCGTACAGATCGAAAAATGAATGGATGTGCACTTGCGAAAAAATGCGGCGGCTGTGAATATCAGGGAGTGCCATATGAAAAGCAGCTTGCGAAAAAAGAACAGGAAGTGAAAAAATGGATGGGAAGCTACTGTAAGGTGCTTCCCATTGTCGGTATGGAACATCCGTATCATTACCGGAATAAAGTGCATGCGGTGTTTGACCGTTTAAAAAACGGAACTATTATTTCCGGTATCTATAAAGAAGGAACACATACTGTCATTAATGTAGATGCCTGTGAGATCGAGGATGAACTTTCGGATGCGGTCATTGTGGACATCCGTGGGATGTTAAGATCCTTTAAGATCAAAACCTATGATGAGGACACGGGATATGGACTGCTTCGTCACGTACTGGTGCGCCGCGGCTTTTCCACCGGTCAGGTCATGGTCGTTCTGGTGTTAAGCTCCCCGATCCTGCCGTCCAAAAATAATTTTGTAAAGGCACTGCGCAAGCTGCATCCTGAAATTTCTACGGTTATTTTAAACGTAAATGACAAAAAGACGAGCATGGTGCTCGGTGAGCGCAATATTACGCTGTACGGAAAAGGTTATATTGAAGACGAACTGTGCGGACTGACCTTTCGGATTTCACCGTCCTCGTTTTATCAGGTCAATCCGGTGCAGACCGAAAAACTTTATGAGGCAGCAGTAAGGTATGCGCATCTGACTGGAAAAGAGAGAGTTTTTGATGCGTACTGCGGAATCGGAACCATCGGTATGGTCGCATCAAAGACAGCCGGAGAAGTCATCGGTGTCGAATTAAACCGTGATGCTGTGCGTGATGCGATTACGAATGCAAAGCGCAATAACCGGAAAAACATCCGGTTTTACAATGATGATGCCGGGAGATTTATGGTAGAGATGGCGCAAAACAAAGAAAAAGTAGACGTACTTTTCATGGATCCGCCGCGTGCGGGCAGTGACGAGGCGTTTCTTTCCTCTGCCGTAAAATTGGCACCGAAGCGCATTGTTTACGTTTCATGCAATGTGGAAACACTTGCAAGAGATGTGAAATATTTAACGAAACACGGGTATGAGGCGAAAGAGTGCAGACCATTTGATATGTTTCCGTTTACGAATCATGTTGAGACGGTTGTTCTTTTGTCCCAACTAAAACAAAAGCCGGATGATTACATTGATGTTACGATTGAACTTGATGATATGGATGTAACATCAGCGGAGACTAAGGCGACATATGATGAGATAAAGAAGTATGTGGCAGAGCATAATGATGGAATGAAGGTTTCTAATCTATATATATCACAGATAAAGAAGAAATGTGGAATTGAGGTTGGAAAGAATTATAATCAGGCAAAATCGGAAGATAGCAGACAGCCACAGTGTCCAAAAGAGAAAGAAAAAGCAATTGTGGATGCATTGGAACATTTTAAGATGGTGTAGAATTATATGTAATGTGTTGAATAATAAATTGAGCGACAGAACCAGAAATTGGAACTGTCGCTTTTATATTTAAGATGGTAGAAGATAAATATGACGTTAGAGTTTGTTCTATTTCTGATAATTTCCTAAAGAAGGAAATGCTGTAATTAAAACTGCACTCTTATCCTTTGTTATAATGGTTATATAGTCCAGTTTGGCACCTGTATTAATATATCCACTTTCATAACCTGCATCTTTGTAAGAAATATTGTAGATAGAGCCTCCCATTCCATCCGAAATTGGATTAATAGAATGGCGTTGTTTCCATGCAACGTTTACCATATCTGTAGGATTTCCGTTAAGAACACCATGTGATTTACGATTACTGTTAGGAATGGTATGTCGAATGATGTGTTCTGTTCGCGTTTCGCCTTTTTTACTAACGATAGTATCCCAGTCTAATAACTCTTCATTTTTCATAAGAATAGGAGCCCTCCTTCGGCTCATTGCAAAATGGAGAACTCCTATTGGAAAGCCAGAAAAAAGACCGCAGTCTGCCATCCGAAAGGGATTAACCATTTCAGTTGATTGGTAGACCAGACCTTCCGATGGACTGGCTGTTATTTACTTGTGTCTATGAATCTGTGGATGGAAAACAGATGCCTGGATACATTGATATGGTTGAGGATTTGACTACAAAGTTTCCGTTAACAGAGCCGCAGATTATCGGAGAACAGAACCAAAAAGATTTTATTGCTCTGTTTGGCTCTATTCTTCGTATGAGAAATTTGCTTGTTGCATTTGATGAATTCAAAGAAAAGGAGCTTCTCAATGAAAGAGATTTACAGGATTATCTTGGACGTTACCAGGATTTGAGGGATGATTGGAAACGAAAGAGGGAAAAAGGTGAATTGTCAGATATCACGGATGATGTTGTATTTGAGGTAGAGCTTATAAAGCAGATAGAAATCAATATCGACTATATACTTATGCTTGTAAAGAAATATCACGATACACATTGTGAGGATAAAGAAGTTCTTATCACAATTCGTAAGGCTATTGATGCCAGTCCAGAACTTCGTAGCAAAAAGGAACTTATTGAGGCATTTTTGAATGGTGTAAATGATGTTGATGATGTCATGGTTGAGTGGCATGATTATGTGGTAGAAATGCGAGAACAAGAACTGGTTATCATCATTGAAGAAGAAAGATTGAAAGAAGATGAGACTCGTAAGTTCCTTGAAAATGCATTTCGTGAAGGCGAAGTTAAGACCGTTGGTACAGACATTGATAAGATTATGCCACAAGTTAGCCGTTTTGGTGGTGGTAACAGAGCCAAGATGAAGAAAACAGTAATTGATAGATTAAAGGCATACTTTGATAAGTTCTATGGAGTTGGTGGAGCTATAAAGTTTACAAAAGAAGAATAAGGTAGCAAGCAGAAGAAAAAATTCTTTATAATAGTGTTTGCATGTAAGCCATAGTGATTTATAGGGTGATGAGATTTCCTTACCTGACAATATGCATTTGAGGGTAGAAATGTCTCTAATGTACACCTTGTAATATCTATATAAAGAATTCGATAACATCAAACTTATATGCATGGGAAAATACTTTAACAACATATTCTAAGTGGGGCAGAATGTGCCCCCACTTTCATTAGTTGGGGGCGAAAAGCGCCCCCAAAACTCAATAGTGCCTCCATTTTGTGCCCCCATTTTTTATAATCAAGAATCTGATCAGCTTAAATAGCAAATAAGAAAAATAAAAGTGGTGGCAAAAAGTGCCGTCAAAATCGTAAAGTGGGGGCAAAAAGCGCCCCCACATACAATAAACAAAGGGTTCAAGGGAAAAATTCCCTTGCTGGGGCAGCATTTGGATGGAGACATCTCTAATGCGTATCTAGCCGTAAACCCAAGGAGTATGAAAGCAGTCAAAATCCAATGGTAATTAGGATATGTTTCCTAATGGTTAAGAAATTTGACTAAATATTAAATGCTGTTCAATTGTGCAATCTACATGAATCTGATATGCTGAGTATACAAAAATTTCTGAAATATTTAAGGAGATGATGCAGATGGATATTGGCAGTGTTATTAAAAGATATAGAAAAGAAGTCGGCATGACACAGGAAGAAATGGCAAAACGATTAGGAGTGACAACACCGGCTGTAAATAAGTGGGAGAATGGAAATTCCAAGCCGGATATTGAATTACTGGCACCGATTGCCAGACTTTTAGATATTTCTCTTGATACATTACTATCTTTTCATGAAAAACTTTCAGATGTTGAAATTCAAGAAATCATCGGGAAAATGGACAAGATGCTTTCAGAAGAGGGATATGAGAAAACTTACGAATGGATATTGGAACTGATACAGGAGTATCCGAATTGCAATATGCTTATCTGGCAGGCTGCGGTAATGCTTGATGCAAGAAGAATAACGGAAAAATGTAACAACCCGGAAAAATATGATAAACAGATTAATGCGTGGTATGAAATGGCATTGCACGATGAGAATGATGAAATAAAGCATCACGCAGCAGATTCCTTGTTTGGTTTTTATTTAAGGAAAAAGGATTATGCCAAAGCGGAAAAATATCTGGATTATTTTTCAGGCTATGATCCAATGAAAAAATTTTATCAGGGAAGATTGTATCAGGAGCAGGGGAAGACCAAAGAAGCATATGAAAAGTATGAAAATGTGATTTTTTCAGGGTTTAGTATATTCAATATGGTTCTTTCCATGATGGCGGGACTAGCACTGCAAGAAGGCGATATTGGCTATGCCAGGTTTTTATCAGATAAGGTACAATCAATATCACGTACATTAGAAATGGGTAAATATCATGAGTATTCGCCAATGCTTGATATTGTGTGTGCGGGAAAAGATGTAGAGGGAACATATAAAGTGGTAAAGCAGTTGCTTGCAAATATTGATACAATGTATGATTTCAGAGAGTCCAGTTTATATAAGCATATGAAATTTCAGGATATAGATAGTAGTGTATTTGAGAATGTAAAAGAAAAATTGTTAGAAAGCTTCAGAGACGCAGAAGACTTTGGTTATATGGCAGGGTATGAGCCTTGGAAAGAACTGATCTGTGATAGATAGAAATATTTGAAAACTACATTTCAGTAAAATCTATTCCATTTTAGCAAGCCTTGCGATAAAATATTTTCAGTGAATGATTCACATGATTATACTAGGAGGCTTGGCAATGAACAAGGATTTTGAACGCTGTTGT
Organism: uncultured Roseburia sp.; assembly: GCA_964388945.1. GTDB lineage: Bacteria > Bacillota > Clostridia > Lachnospirales > Lachnospiraceae > Roseburia_D. The sequence continues at coordinate 4,590 of CAYMCM010000069.1, read as the reverse complement.
AGCTTTCTTGCAGACATGATTATTAAATATGCACCAGAGATAAAAGACGAAGTAGAGGTGTGTATGATAATCAAGGATTCGATTGATGACGAGAAAGTAAGTAGACAGAAACAGTTTGACCGATTCTGTTATTACTTAGGTGGAGTAAAACAGTTTCTGGACAAAAAGGCTGCATAGGCAGCTGGCATCCTGTAGATAATATGCTATGGGATGTATACATATATTACGAGACTTCATTCATATTGAGTGGGGTCTTTTTTAATTATTTTATCTTGAAAAAGTTTTGGTTGAACAGAGGTTGGAATGATGATAAGATTTAGTTGGGACAATAGTAAACACATGTGTTCACATTTCATAGTTTAAAAGTAATGGATTGGAGAGGCTCTTATAGAGAGCTGGAAAGTGAGGTAAAATGGAATGGCAAATGATATCGTTAACTATCAAGCTGTGATTACCGATATAAGGGAAATTATTTCATCAGGCCGTGAAGTGGCATATAATGCGGCAAATAAGGCTATGGTGCTCACATATTGGCATGTGGGGAAGCGTATTGTGGAGCAGGAACAGGCGGGAAAAGAAAGAGCAAAATATGGTCAGGCTTTAATTGAAGCATTAGCAGATGAACTTACGAAAGAATATGGAAAAAGCTTTTCAAAAAGAAATTTGCAATATTTTCGCAAATTTTATCTTGCTTTTCCGGATGAGCAGATTGTGAACGCATGCGTTCACAATTTGAATTGGACACATTTTAGAGCACTTTTACGTGTGTCAGATGAAAATGCCAGATTGTGGTATATGAATGAAGCAGCACAGGAAAGCTGGAGCTCAAGAACTTTAGATAGAAATATCAGCACACAGTATTATTACAGATTAATGCAGTCACCAAAGAAAGAAGAAGTCATGAATGAAATGTTTCAGAAAACATCGGAAACTCAAAAAAATAAATTTGAACTTCTGAAAAGTCCGATTGTTGCAGAGTTTCTTGGATTCAAAAATGAAGATTCTTATATTGAAAGTGATTTGGAGTCTGCTATTTTAACACATATCAGAGATTTTCTTATGGAGATGGGAAAGGGATTTGCTTTTGTTGCCAGACAACAGCATATCGTTACTGAGACAGAAGACTATTTTATTGATCTTGTTTTCTATAATATTGAACTGAAATGCTATGTGCTTATTGATTTAAAAATGGGGAAGATTACACATCAGGATGTGGGACAGATTGATATGTACGTCAGGATGTATGATGAATTGAAATGTAAAGAGGGAGATAATCCTACACTGGGAATATTACTTTGTGCTGAAACTGATGAGGATATAGCAAGATATTCCGTACTACATGATAACGACAGACTTTTTATGTCAAAATATCTCACATATTTGCCAACAAAGGAGCAGCTAAAAGCAGAGATAGAAAGGCAGAAAGAAATATTTTATATGCAGCATCCTGCATTGTCTGAAAAAGATAAGGGAGATGACATTCTATGAAAAAACAGCAGAGATGCTATATATACACAAGGGTTTCTACATCCATGCAGGTAGAAGGTTACAGTCTTGATGCGCAGAAAGATAAACTTAAAAAATATGCAGATTATCAGGAAATGTCTATCGTTGGGGAATATTCGGATGAGGGTAAATCGGGTAAAAGTGTGGAGGGCAGACCACAGTTTAAACAGATGTTATCGGATATAGAAAATGGTAAAGATGATGTTGATTATGTGTTAGTATTTAAACTGTCAAGATTTGGAAGAAATGCAGCAGATGTTTTATCATCATTGCAGAAAATGCAGGATTATGGAGTCAATCTTATCTGTGTAGAGGATGGAATTGACAGTTCTAAAGATGCTGGAAAGCTGATGATATCTGTATTATCTGCGGTTGCAGAGATAGAGCGGGAGAATATCCTTGTCCAGACAATGGAAGGCAGAAAGCAGAAAGCAAGAGAGGGTAAATGGAATGGTGGTTTTGCTCCATATGGTTATCAGCTGGTAAATGGTGAACTTATCATTGCAGAAGATGAAGCCGAGATTATCCGCATTATATATGACAAATTTGTCAATACAACGATGGGAATGGCTGCGATAGCTACATTTCTTAACAACAGTGGTTATAAGAAAAAACTTCGTCAGAATAATACAATAGAAGGTTTTTCTACATCGTTTGTTAAAGGTGTGTTAGATAATCCGATATATTGTGGCAAACTTGCATTTGGCAGAAGAAAAAACGAGAAGATTCCGGGAACACGAAATGAATACCATATTGTAAAACAAAAAGATTATATGCTAAATGATGGAATACATGAGGCAATCATATCAGAAGAAATGTGGAACCAGGCTCATAAGAAGCGTCAGGAGACAGGAGTATTACAGGTAAAAACACATAGTCTTGAACATGAACATATTTTATCAGGGATTATTAAGTGTCCTGTCTGTGGAAGTGGTATGTATGGCAATGTGAACCGCAAGAAGCATCCAGACGGAGGCTATTACAAGGATTATTTCTATTATGCCTGCAAACACAGGAAGCTTGTTGATGGATACCGCTGTACATATAAAAGACAGTGGAATGAAGACAGGATAAATTCGGCAGTAGAGGAGATAATCCGTAAATTTGTGAAGAATCCGAAGTTTGAGGAAGAAATCAGAAAGCAGATAGGCGGTAGCGTTGATACAACGGAGCTTGACAGAGAATATGATGGTTTAAAAGACAAATTGAGCCAGACAACAGGGGCAAAGAACAAGCTTGCAGACCAGATGGATCATTTATCTGTATCAGATAAGAATTATGATAAAAAGTACAATGACATGCAGGAACGACTTGATAAGCTGTATGATGAGATTACGGATATAGAGAATGCCATGGAAGAAGTTACGACAAGACTTTATAATATAAAGCAGGATAAAATCTCAGAAGATAATGTATACCAGTTCCTTTTATTCTTTGACAAATTGTATGATAAATTTACGGATTTGGAAAAGAAGACATTTTTAAAGAGCTTTCTATCCGATGTATTTATCTATGAGGAAGAACAAAAGAACGGCAGAATATTAAAAGGTCTTCGATTTAAATTTCCGATATATCTGAATGGCAGAAATGTACTCGGAGTGGATTGGGACAATGAAAGTACAGATGAGACGGTTGTTAAGTTGGTTAGAAAAAAGCCTGATGCATAATCGACATTACAGTTGATATGGATGAGTTGGATTTAACAGCTTCTGAGGCGAAAGCAACCTATCAGAAAATCAAAGATTACATTTTTGAAAAGCATAATGTAAAAGTATCGTCTTTATACATTGCACAGGTAAAACAGAAATACGGAATCATTGAGCGAGAGTGTTATCATAAATCAAATGATGAAAATGCAAAACAACCGAAATGTCCGCCGGAAAAGGAAATTTTGCTTGAGGAAGCGTTACGACATTTTAAGATGATTCCATAAGAATATGGAGGCAGGTAAATGAGCAAACTGATAGCGAAAGAATATAAAAGATTTGAAGATATTAAAAAAGTGCGTGAAGATGGTTCGGAGTATTGGAGTGCAAGAGAACTAGCTATAGCACTTGATTATACAAAATGGGAAAATTTTCATAAGGTAATAAAGCGTGCTATGATTGCCTGTGAAAATAGCGGGCATACAATATACGAATGTTTTCCCGAGGTCAGGAAAACATCAAAAATGCCCAAAGGTGGATTTAAGGATTTGGTTGATTATGAATTGACAAGATATGCCTGCTACTTAATAGTGCAGAATGGCGACCCAAGAAAAGAAGTGATTGCACTGGGACAAACATATTTTGCTATTCCAACATACCGTCAGGAAGTGGCAGACCATTTTAATGAATTAAGCGAGGATAACCGCAGACTTGTTGTACGAGGAGATATTAAACAATGGAATCAAATGCTTGCTGAAACTGCACATAAGGCTGGAGTTATCACGAACGAAGAATTTGCAATTTTTCAAAACGCCGGTTATATGGGATTGTATGGCGGACTTGATGTAGATGACATTCACGAGAGAAAAGGCTAAAAATGGGAAATTGATGTTAGACGAATAATTCGCACATTGGTAAAAATTAAAATCCTTCTGTAAAATGATAGCAACTCAATTACAGGAGGATTTTTTATGATAACATTATTTGAACAACAAGGCGGAAGATACGAATTGCAAGGCGATTATAGATTACCTTGCGTCACATTGCCGAACGAAAGCGATTATGAAATCGGTGTATGGAGCGAGCGACACAGACGGTATCTCAAAGAACATCACAAAGTCAGATAGTACAATTTTCTGACCGCCGGAACTCTTGATAGTTACCTTGCCGACATTGAAAGCCAAGCAGAAAAACTGTATGAGCAAATTCTATTTTTATCTTACCGATGAAGAACGAAGTCTAATAATAGAGAGTCTTATTTCAAAGAAAAATGCTCTTATTTCGGAGGGCAAACACACAGACGGAATAGATGATGTTCTGCTTAAAATAATGCGTTCTAAAAAGGAAAAAGTTAAAATAATTACCCATAAAGCAACGGTAAAGGCGAGACTATGAAGAAAAGTCTGTAAATAAGATCTTCTATGATAATGATAGGCGA
>CAYMCM010000068.1:0-11417 GCA_964388945.1 uncultured Roseburia sp. | reverse complement strand
ACTTCAACGATGAAACGGATTGCCATACGTGTGTCTTTGTTTGCGCCGCAGAATGCATCTACTACATAAAGTCTCTTATTAGAAAGCTCTTTTAATGCGATGTCTTTTACAGCTTTCCATGCTTCCGGAGTAGCCGGATGGTTGTCATTCTTATATTCGTCAGAAGTCCACCATACAGTGTCTTTTGAATTGTCATCTACCACGATAAATTTGTCTTTCGGGGAACGGCCGGTGTAGATACCTGTCATTACGTTGACAGCACCAAGTTCGCTGACCTGACCCTTTTCAAAACCTTCCAGACCCGGTTTGGTCTCTTCTTCAAATAACATCTCATAAGAAGGGTTGTACACAATTTCAGTGGTTCCGGAAATGCCATACTTGCTTAAATCGATTTTTGCCATCTTCATTTAACCTCTTTCCTTAAAATTTAATAATATAAGTAATATGATAACTACCTGCGGATGCAGGTTTTGCGATATCCCATAAAGAGCGGAACATCTAAACTTCCCTTATCATAATTATTATACATAATTGAGGTATAAAATCAACAAAAATTCGAGCGCTTTTTTTAATTTGACAGATTTTTATCAGGAGGAACGGAAAAACGAGATCTTAGATGTAGCAGAGCGTCTGTTTGGAGAAAAAGGATTTGATAATACGAGTACGAATGACATTTTGCAGGAGATCGGGATTGCCCGCGGAACACTGTATTATCATTTTAAGTCCAAAGAGGATATTTTAGATGCCATGATCGAACGGATGACGGAGCAGCTATTAGCAAAAGCATCTGCGATCGCGGCAAAAGAGGAGATCCCGGTGCTGCAGAGACTTACCTTAACGATCATGTCGCTCAATGTAAATAATGAGGTGGGACGGGAAGTTATGAAGCAGGTGCATCGTCCGCAGAATGCGCTGATGCATCAGAAAATGCAGGAGAAACTGTTAAAAGGTGTGAATCCGTTGATGACAGGACTGATTATGGAAGGGATAGAGCAGGGGCTTTGTCATACGGATTATCCAAAAGAAGCGATCGGTATTCTTTTTATTTGGATCTGCATGATGCGCGGAGAGGCGGAACTTTATCAGATTTGTATCGGAGTGCTGGTTAGTTCATTTTTTTCCTCACTGCTTGCGGTCAGTGACATAAAACTTCTGTTAGTGATTGATATTGCTACTTTTTTTCTTACTGTCACATCAACGGCGGTCGTAAAAAAGGCGGTCTATGAGACCCAAAAAGAAAAAAGAGAGTCTTTTGGTGAGAGTCTGCGGATTGGATTTCGGGCAATTACAGACAGGAAGGGCGTATTTATGCTGATCCTCGTTTCTTCAGTGATGACTTGTTTTATGGGTGTCATCGGATTTTTGTCACAAATCGGATATGTTGTTGCTTATGGGATTTCTGGTATCGCGGCAGATGAGATCGCAGAAAAATGTGGAATCAGTGTCGGGAGAGGTGCGGCGGTTATCGTGAGGATATCCGGTCTGCTTCTTGCTGTCACGGCAGGATGTCTGTATCTGACCAGGAGCATACGGGAATTGGAAAGGAAGAAGTGATGGAAAAATGATACTTTCCAGTATGATATCCCCTATGTTATGATTGAGAAGGCAAATAGAGGAAGGTCGATCAATTAGGAGATTATATGATATATACATTTGACGCAAAGGGATTTCTTTTATATCCATTTATGAAATCGTTATTGGAACTTAGTGATGATAGTGTTTATAAATCTATTCAGGATGGATTCCAAATATTATTGAAACAACTGGATATGAAGGGAATTTCTTATAATGCTTTAAAAGGAGCATTAGTTCCAAATCAGGATAAGGATAGGTTTGAGACGTGCTTTGTTATTGATTCAGAGCAGATTGACCGTGCTGATTATAGAAGTTATGTGTTCGAAAAACTAATACCTCTTTTGGATAAAGAGAGTACATACAGTATTTTAGATGGAGATTATGTGGATTGTTTAAAAACCTGTCGATCGGATTCACAACAACTGCTTTATCGTGAAATGAATGATGTATTGACACGGTGCCATAGATCGGAATATGGGAATAGCAGCCAGTATTTTCTGATCTATATCAATCGTTTGACAGGAAATCAACGATGGAAAATCGTTGAGGGACTCTATCAGTATTCATGGTTTACCGGTTTTGCTGATGTAACATATAGTTCTTGTTTTAAAAGTTATATTTCTAATATATTAATGCCGATATGCATAAAAAATAGAAATCATATTATTTTACCGCATCCGTTGGATTATTCAGACGAAGAAAATATGAATATGCAGGGTTTTCCATTTGAAACAAATGGTTTTAAAGTGCTTAGTATAAATGAGGATAGCTATGGTGCGTTTCTTAGTTATAAGATCGAGAGTGAAATACCTGACAAAGAAGATGTGGGCTTTTCTTTTAATGCACTGTTTCCCAAATTTGATTCATTTGACAAAATTGATTTAAAGATTTCAGATGATAAATGGAATAAATATTTGACAGATAAAGAAAAAGGAAAAGGTCAGATTATAGAATTGCTGGGATATAAATCCATTGATAAAGACAGTTTTATGAAAGAAGTTTTTCAACATATATGTGCAAACTATATTTATAATTTAAAAGAGAATGAATTTGGAGATTTACTGTTTAATGTATGCGTGGAACTGCCTACGATTAATGGACATATTAGAAAAACAACAATAGCCTTGAAGTATCATCCGGATATTGGCGTGATTGAAATTATAACAATTACATAGAAAAGAGAAATAAAAGAAAAACTGGATACGGAAGTAGAAGTGTTCGAACTGTTAGACACGGTTGAATATGATTATCCGCACTTTCATTTATCTATGGATTGTTTTATTTGGGTAACTTGAAAAAGTAAATTCCAGTGCAAGAGCAGGCATGATTTTACCGATTAACTTGACAATAGAAATTCATGGAGTTAGAATACAAGCAAATAAAAAGCTGCCATATTGGCGGCTTTTAAAAAGGCTGTGGGTTAGCAGAGACTAACCAATGAATCGGATGACACGGAGAAAACAAAGGCGGGTTTTCTAAAAGGGGGGAGTCAAATGAAAAACTTTGAATTTGGAGAAGATAATCCTGAATGGATGAAGCAAAACGGTTGGGTGACTATATTGTTCAGAATCATCACGGGAAAATTGATACTCTTTATGGAATTTCTTATGGATCCAGGATTCTTCATGGGTCATCCCGGTCTCCGATGCAAGAAGTTCTTGGCGAAGGTCACTGGGCGGACACTCGAAGAAGCCGATCAAGTTCTTTACGGCAAGGCGACGTGGCGGAGCTGGAAAAGGAGAAACGATGAAGGATAACGAACTGCAATTTGACCGAACCTGTCATGCTCTTTACTCCAAGTCATGCAAACAGCAGATCCAGGCAAAAATCGCCCTGCATTACCCGGCGGCGGAGCGGGAAGCAGTATGGGAGCAGGTACAGCGGCAATATGTTACATATCTTTCGGATTGGCGTACCGACCTTGGCGGCAGTAAAAACTTCCACAACGGCACCGGCGGCACTTACGACTGCATTGCTCTGATGAGCTATTATACCATCTGTAAAGCTGTGACAACCGTTGCTGAGATTGAAGAAATGGAAAGCGAACTGTTTCTCCCTGCTTTTCGCAAGATGACCTTTGTAGACTGCAATAAGCCTTTCTGGAAGCGTATCATACACTGGTCCTTTGCCTTTTCCGAAAAGAAGTGCAATACTTGGCACGACTACGAAATGTCTGTTGCGTCATACGATAAGGACAAGCCGATTTCTTATGAATTTACCGCCTGTCCCATTGCGGAATTTGCCAGACAGCACGATTTATTAGAGGTCATGCCCGCCATGTGCAACCCGGACTATACCGCCATGGAGCTGCTCCACGCACGGCTGGTACGGACGACCACCTGTGCCAACGGCTGCAAGTGTGACTACACCATCTGCGGGGACAGGGACGAATATGTGAAAGAACATCCCGAATATGCGGATGAACAGGGATTCAGGAGGAACCGATAAATTTCAAGAAAAGGAGATTTGACTATGAATATTTTAGTTTTTGGCGCAGGCGTTCTCAGCTGCAACCTTGCAAACAACCTGTTTCGTGCCGGAAAGGATGTCACACTACTGGCAAGAGGAACATAGGCTAAGGAGATTCAAGAGAATGGACTGCGAAAGGTTTGCTTGCCCGTGGTGCCCTTTGCGATTTTAGCAAGCCTTTTGAGCAGCGGTTTGATGCTTGTGATTTGGTAAGGAGGAAACAATATGGACATTCGGGAATTTGGAAATTTATCCGGCAAGACGCTGGTTCTGCTGCCGGGAACAGCCTGTACATGGCAGTTGAACTTCAAAAATGTAATCGACGAGCTGGCGGAGCGGTATCATATCATCGCCGTAAACTATGATGGCTTTGAGGGAGATAAAACAAAAATTTTTACCGATATGCTGACGGTCACGGAGAAGATCGAAGATTATCTTTTGCAGCATCACGGCGGCAGAGTGGATGGTGCCTATGGTTCGTCTTTGGGCGGCAGCTTTGTGGGGCTGCTGGTGCAGAGAAAGCGTATCCACATCGACCACGCATTTATCGGCAGCTCTGACCTTGACCAGGGCGGCAAGCTCAAGGCACGGCTTTTGACCATGCTCGTCGGGCCGATGTTTTCAGGGGCGTGCAAAAGTGAAAAGAAGCGGGAAGCACTCAAAGCTAAATTTCAGAAGAAAGGCGGCATAAGCGAGGGGCAACTGGATTTTGCAATTGATTTTGTTGACAACATGGCAAATCTGAATCCCAAAACAATATGCCGGCAGTTTTACTCCGATTATATCACGCCGCTTGAGGATGGGATTTCCGCAGACGGTACGACGATTCATGTCATCTCTGCCCTGAAAATGGGAGAAAAATACGGCGGGCGTTACCGGGGGCATTTCCGCAATCCGGATATTCACGAATTTGATATGCAGCATGAGGCGTGGTTGCAAGAGGAAACATGGCGGCAGCCGGTGCTGGATCACATTGATGACTGTATGGGAGGTGTCTGAAATGTTTGCGAAAATCATCATCGCTTTTGCGTTCTACATCCTCTACTGGCTCGTCTGCTTCCTCGGCACGGGAACGGACAAGAAAAACCTTGCCGGTTTGCGTTCCTATCCCGACGCCGTCCAGCAGGCGGTTTGGGAACACCCTACGCTGGGGAAAGTTGTTCCACAAGAGAAGTCCGCACTGTCTATTCTATTAGGAAATCTAATCTTATTTACCGCCACATTTTCCGTTCTGGGGCTGGCGTTAACAAATGTCCTCGGTTTGAACGACTTTGGAACAGCATTTTGGTTCTTCCTTGCGTTAGGCGAAGGACTTGGACTGTTTGATCTGTTGGTCATTGACCTGCTCTGGTGGCGGAATTCCAAGCGCATCCGCTTTTCTTTCCTGCCGGAGAAAGAAATCTATCAAGACCCCGGTAAGCACATCGGCTCTTTCTTGCGAGGAATCCCGCTATTTGCGGTAGCAGCAGTGCTCAGTGCCGGGATTGTGACGATGATCGGATAAGAAAAATATTTCGCCAAATGGAGTGAAAATAACGGATCGGATTAGAAATCAAACGGAAAAATCAATATCATTACTATGAAAGCCGTAAAAAGCGGCTTTCCTTAATCTATACGAGTTAGTCTGCCCTAACCACTTTTGAAGGAGGTGTGTTTTTGAAAAATGTGTATGACCCATGGGAAATGTTTCACAGCACGGATATGGGTGAAAATCTGGAGGAAGTTGTAGAAACAGAGGATTGCAAGGTGCTGCGGATGAAAGACCAAAGCGGTGACGGATTGATGACTATCTACCGGGTCTTTGATGGCGTATATCTGATGTACAACGATTTTCACATGAGCCACTGTTATAGCCGATTTAACAGTTCTGCTCGGATATTCTGCATCGACCATTGCCGTGAGGGACGGATCGAGCATCGGACAGATGAGGATTTGCGTTATTACATGGAAGCAGGCGATTTAAGGATTGACCGCCGGGTACATCATAATGGAGATATGTATTTCCCGGTGTCCCACTACCACGGGATTACGGTTGGTTTCTTCTTGGATTATGCAAAAAAAGCTGTGCGGGAGGCCATGCCTGGTGTATCCGTTGATCTGGCTGCACTGGCAGATAAGTTTTGCGGCAGGGACGGTATCTATATTCTGCGAAAGTATCCTTCTATCGAGCATATCTTCTCAGAACTTTACAATGTCCCGGCAAAGATTCGTATGGATTATTTCAAAATCAAGGTCATGGAGCTGCTGGTATTCCTACGGGCATTGGAATTGTCCGAGCACAAGGATGAACGCCCATACTTTTATTCCAGTCAGATTGAAAAGATCAAGGCAGTTCACAAGCTGCTGACGGAAAACCCGGCGAAAAACTACACCACAGAAGCATTGGCAAAGCAATTTAATCTCAGCGTTGCCGCTTTGAAAACCGGCTTCAAGGGTGTTTACGGCAGTCCCATATACACTTATATCCGCCGCCATAAGATGAATGTGGCGGCGTCTATGCTGGTAACAGACCGCAAAAAGCGGATCATTGAAATTGCATCCGCTGTCGGTTACGATAACCCAAGCAAATTTGCAGCGGCATTCAAAGAAATATTCGGAATGCCCCCTACGGAATATAGAAATGACAGGAGGTAGAATATGAACGAACAACCAAAACGCTCCACTGCGGCGTGGATATGGGATTTTGCAGGGGAATATCGCCCCCAATATATTCTCAGTGTCCTCAGTGCCGTGTGCGGCGTGATCTGCGGCATTTTGCCCTATTTCGTGATGGCAACAATCATTGCCGATCTGCTGGGTGGATGCCGGGATATGAACATTTACTTAAAAAACTGCCTGCTTATGGCAGTGCTATGGGTGGGACGCTGCGGCTTTCACAGCATCTCCACCACGCTTTCCCACAAGGCGACCTTCGCCGTACTCGGCAATATCCGCAAACGAGTGTGCGAAAAACTTTCCCGTGTGCCGCTGGGTACGGTACTGGATATGCCATCGGGCTCTGTAAAAAACGTGCTGGTGGAACGCATTGACAGCATTGAGACTACCATGGCTCATATCATCCCGGAGTTTACATCCAACCTGCTGGTGCCTGTCGCCCTGCTGGTGTATCTCTTTGTTTTGGACTGGCGTATGGCACTGGCGGTACTGGTGACGGTTCCCATCGGCTTTGGCTGTTATGGCCTCATGACCCGTGGCTATGCCGAAAGCTACCAGAATACCGTCAACAAAACAAAGATCCTCAATGATACAGCGGTGGAGTACATAAACGGCATCGAAGTTATCAAAGCGTTTGGAAAAGCGCAAAGCTCTTATGAGAAGTTTGTCGTTGCCGCAAAAGAGGGCGCAAGCTGTTATGTGGAATGGATGCGGCGGTGCAACATTTATTTCTGCCTTGCTATGTCTATTTTTCCTGCAACCATGATTGCTGTGCTGCCTATCGGCGGCTTGTTTTTCCGTGCCGGAACGCTGGATGCCAATACCTTTATTCAGGTTATTCTGTTTTCTGTCGGTCTGGTAGCATCCCTCATCACCGTCATGTCCTATGGTGATGATCTTGCGAAGCTGGGGACGATTATCGGAGAAGTGACCGATATTTTGGTGCTTCCGGAGCAAGAACGCCCCGAAACCTCTGCGATGCAGCCTAAATCCAATGAGATTACCCTGCAAAATGTGACCTTTGGCTACCATGAAAAAGAAGTGCTTCACGGCGTTTCTATGGAGATCAAAGAAGGAACAGTCAATGCCCTTGTAGGTCCCTCCGGCAGTGGTAAATCCACCATCGCCAAGCTGATTGCGGGGCTGTGGGACGTAAATGGCGGTAGTATCACCTTAGGCGGCGTAGATATTCGCTCCATGACCCAGGAGGAGTACAATCGGCATATCGCCTATGTTTCCCAGGACAACTACCTCTTTGACACAACAGTCATGGAGAATATCCGTATGGGCAATCAGAACGCCACAGACGAGGAAGTCATGGAAGCTGCGAAGAATAGTGGCTGCCACGACTTTATCATGAGTTTGGAGCATGGCTATCAGACCATCGTGGGCAGTGCTGGAGGGCATCTCTCCGGCGGCGAACGTCAGCGCATTTCCATTGCTCGTGCTATGCTGAAGAACGCACCGATCATCATTCTGGATGAAGCTACCGCTTTTACAGACCCGGAGAATGAAGCTCTGATCCAGTCCTCCGTGGCGAAGCTGACAAAGGGCAAGACCTTAATTGTCATCGCCCACCGCCTGTCTACCATCACAAACAGCGATCAGATATTTGTGGTGGAGAATGGCAATATCCGGGCAAACGGAACTCATGAGGAACTTCTGGGAAATGACAGCCTGTACGCCCAGATGTGGCGTTCTCATATCGCAGTGCGTGATACGGTGGAAGGAGGTGCGGAAGCATGATTCAAATTTTCAGACGATTTTTCGACTTTTGTGGTGATACAAACAAGCGCAAGTTTACAAATTCCATTTTTCTCGGAGTCCTGAAAGCCTTGTTTGAAGCCATGAAAATCCCAGCCATCGCCGTGACCTTACAGGGTGTTTTGGCTGAGAACTTAACGGTAAAGCATATACTGTTGTCCTTCGGTATTATGTTGTTTAGTGTGGTGGGCAACGCATTTGCGAATTACCGCTCCACCATGCTCCAATGTGAGGCGGGCTATGGCACTTGTGCCGATAAGCGCATTGAAATTGCAGAGCATTTGAAATACCTGCCCATGGGCTATTTCAATCAGAACAGTCTGGGGCTTATTACCTCCGTGGCAACCAACAGTATGGAGGCTCTGGCAGATGTAGCCACCCGGGTTGTCATGATGGTGACCCAGGGGATTTTGACCACTGCGGTGGTCGTGCTGATGATTCTGCTTTTTGACCTGCGGATAGGCGTTATTGCCGCTTTGGGGGTCTTGATCTTCTTTGCAGTCAACAGTTTCCTGCAAAAGAAAGCAAAGACGGTCGCACCGATCAAGGATGCCTCTGACCGCAAACTGGTGGAGAAGGTGCTCGAGTACATTCAGGGCATTACGGAGGTCAAGTCCTACAACCTGACCGGTGAAAAGAGCGAAGCACTGAATCACGCCATCGATGCCAACACAGCGGCAAGCATCCAAACGGAGCTGACCTTTGTTCCCATTATGTTTCTGCAAAGTCTGACTGCCAAGTTGATCGGCGTGGTGGTTGCAGTAGTATCCATTGCGTTCTACCTGAATGGCACTATGGAACTGCTGAACGCTGTGGTCATGGTCATCGCCGCTTTCATCCTGTTTGGCGCACTGGACAGCGCAGGCAGTTACTCTGCTTTGCTGCGAAATGTGGATTTGTATGTAAGCAAGGCGCAGTCCGTGCTGGATATGCCTACCATGGACATCTGTGGAAAAGACATCACGCCTGCAAGCCATGACATCGAAGTGGAAAATGTGGAGTTCTCCTACGACAAGCGCAAGATTATCGACGGTGTTTCCGTACATATTCCCGAAAAAACCACAACCGCTATTGTGGGGCCTTCCGGCGGCGGCAAAACCACCCTTTGCCATTTGATTGCCCGCTTCTGGGATGTGGACAAGGGCAGTGTGAAATTGGGCGGCATGGATGTGAAGGAATACAGCATGGACAGTCTTATGCGGAACTTTAGCTTCGTATTCCAGAGTGTTTATCTGTTCCAGGACACCATCGCCAACAATATTCGTTTCGGTCAACCGGATGCACCTATGGAGAAAGTGGTTGAAGCTGCCAAGAAAGCCTGCTGTCATGACTTCATTATGGCGCTGCCTGATGGATATGAAACCATCATCGGGGAAGGTGGAGCCAGCCTGTCCGGCGGCGAAAAGCAGCGCATTTCCATCGCCAGAGCCATTATGAAAGATGCACCCATCATCATCCTGGACGAAGCGACAGCGAACGTTGACCCCGAAAGTGAGCAGGAGCTGACCACCGCCATCGAAGCGCTGACGAAAGAAAAGACCATCCTGATGATTGCCCACCGCCTGAAAACCGTCCGTCACGCAGATAACATACTTGTAATTGACGGCGGTAAGATTGTCCAGAGCGGCACCCATGAACAGCTGATACAGCAAGGGGGCATCTACCGCCGTTTCGTGGAGTCCAGAGAATTGGCGGTTGGGTGGAAAGTATAAAGGTTTTGGGGGATAAAGAATCTGAACTGCCCCCGTCAAGTAGACAATTGAAAAAATATAAAATTTTCCTGCCAGTAGAAAGTATCTGCTGGCAGTTTTTTATGCGGCTTGTAAGTAAATTTCGTGTTTTTCCATCGGTGTTAAAACTCCGAGATTTTTTTGCAAGCGTTTATTGTTGTAGTAATCTATATAATCCTCAATCATTTTCACGAGTGTTTCTTTATCGGTGAAGCGTTTTCCATAGTGGCGTTCTCGCTTTAAAATTCCCCAAAAACCTTCCATTGGACCATTATCGATACATTTAGCAACCCTTGACATACTTTGCGTTATCCCAGCATTTACAAGTTTTGCATGAAATGTCCTGTTCGTATATTGAAATCCTCTGTCACTATGAAACAGAGGCTGTGCATCTGGATTTCTTCGCAGGGCTTCATCAATGGTATCAAACACTAATGTATTGTTATTATTGTCACGAATAACATACGAAACAATCCGTCTGTCGTATAAATCAAGTATTGCACTTAGATAAACCTTATGTTTCTCAATTCCGATATAATAATGGAATTCCGTCACATCAGTTAGCCATTTTTCATTTGATGCTTCGGCAGTAAACTCTCGATTAAGTATATTTTCAGCTATATATTGAGGGTTTGCAGCCTGTCTTGTGCATCCGTTGTTAGAATACTTGATAGTTGATTTGATATTAAGTTTACGGCAAATACGCAACACACGCTTATCGTTTACATCAATGTTATGATAGCGTTCCAGATCATCTCTGATTCTTCGATAGCCTTTATCAGGCAATGCAGAATTCTGCTTGCAAAGATAACAGAATCCGAGGAATGTTCCAGTTTTATGGTGCGAATCGTACCGGACGATTTGCAGGAAGGTTGGTGCAGTTACAGAATCTTCCCCAGGATCATATGGAAGATTTGGCGGAGGCAAGAGGACTTGTAAAGAATGGCGATTATGAAATGCTGGAATTTTTATATGATGATATTCCAGATACCCTATCACAGCTGATTAGAACAGCATTTATTCCCGCGGTGAACAAATCGTTCATCGTTGCAGATTTTTCTGCTATTGAAGCAAGGGTGATTGCATGGTTTGCAGGAGAAACATGGAGGAAAGAAGTATTTGAAAAAGGTGGGGATATTTATTGTGCATCGGCTAGTCAGATGTTTGGTGTTCCTGTTGAGAAGCATGGTGTGAATGGACATCTTCGTCAAAAAGGTAAGATTG
>CAYMCM010000067.1:0-11901 GCA_964388945.1 uncultured Roseburia sp. | reverse complement strand
AGACGCGCAGGCTTCAGGTGCCTGTGGTAGCAATATCGTGTGGGTTCAAGTCCCACTTCCTGCACTATTTTTTTATTCCTTCGTATAAATCCCATCATCACTGATTGTTATATATACCAGACATTACTCCAGTCAATTCTTTTAATCCTTTTCAAGTTTCATCTTATTCAACTTAATTTTAATAACACACTTTAGTTGAATTATTTTCTTTTCGTAAATTTGCTCCACATGAAAAAGTTTTTGGAAATATGTGAGATTTTGAAAGAAAAGTTTTGTATATAGATGAACGGACAATCAATTCAGAAAGGGGGGTTTTACAATCGAAGATTTTAGAATCGTACAGATGTATTGGAACCGAGATCAAAATGCAATCTCTGAAACCGCAGGAAAATATGGACATTATCTCTCTGCTATTGCTAAAAATATCGTAGGCAATCATGAAGATGCAGAAGAATGTGTCAATGACACCTATCTGAACGCATGGAATGCCATGCCGCCTCACAGACCTCATGTGCTTTCCACTTTTCTTGGTAAAATCACAAGAAATTTATCCTTTAATCGTTATAAGTATAATACCGCAGAAAAACGTGGCGGAAGTGAACTTTCAGCAGTATTGGATGAGCTCAGTGAATGTGTTTCCGGCAAAGGCAACGTAGAACAGGAACTGGAATATAAAGAATTGGCAAAAGCAATTGATTCCTTTCTGGATACTCTCTCCACTGAAAAAAGAAAGATTTTCTTATGCAGATACTGGTATACAGACAGCATCACCGACATTGCTAAACAGTTTCATATGAAAGAAAATGCAGTATCCATGACTCTTCATCGTATCCGATTGAAATTAAAAAACTATTTAATAGAAAGGGGTTATGAGCTATGACAAACGAAAAATTATACGAAGTAATTGGCGATATCAGCGACCACAAAATCAAAGAAGCAAAACAAATAAAAAAAGTAAAACCGTTTCGTTGGCTCAAATGGGGGACTATGGCTGCTTGCTTGTGCCTTATCGTTGTTCTTGCAATCCCTATCGCACTCCACCATATTGAAGAAATACCCTCACCTCATGACACTATGGAATCTTATGATGGACCTTCCTCACTCATCGTAAACGGAACAACTTATGTAATATCCTCTCATTTAGCAGTAACTGACGAATTACCAGACGGATTTCTTCAAGTTGGAGAAGTTACTATTGATGAATCGGAAAATTGTCCCTACTTTGTTAATCCAGATATACCGGAATGGGTCTATGTTTATCAAGAAGTTCTAACAGACGGAACGGTTGATGCATCGAATACGCTCAACAGAACCGAACCTCATAATGCCTATGTAAGATATGTAGACATCAGACTGCGTGGAAAAGATCTTATTTGTTACCAGAATATGTATTATATCTCCATGTGGACTGCTGAAAGCTACGGTAATTTTCCTGATGTCAGCACCGAATACTATGATACCATGGAGAACACCTATGGAATCCGTATAGAAGGTGATGCGCCAGATGGATTTATCTTTGCGGGTACTACAGAATTTTCTGGCTATGATACTGTTCCGCGTGGAGCCTTCGCAAGCAATGAAGGTACCTACGAAGTTTTTGTAGATTCCAATAATCCCGATGTTCTCTTAGTCACCACACAATGGTACACCGCCCCCGTTAATGAAAAGGGCGAAGTCGAGCATCACGGATTCAATGTCTATATTCGTTACGATTGTCCATTTCACACGGAAACGGATACACCATCCGAAACCGTTGAAACATTCAGCGAATAGTTTAAAATCTTTTTTCAAAAAAGTGTTGACAATTCCAACAATTTCATGTATAGTATGTTTTGTCGCTGAGTTGCGACGTAATTTCATACTTATCAATGTGCAGGAATGGCGGAATTGGCAGACGCGCAGGCTTCAGGTGCCTGTGGTAGCAATATCGTGAGGGTTCAAGTCCCTTTTCCTGCATAACTTAAAAATCCGAGAGCTGTTGGCTTTCGGATTTTTTGTTTTGATCTACTTTGTTCCTATTAAAAAATACAGGGAGGGTGATGGTGTGGAAGATCAAAAAATACGGGTTGCGAAGCCGGAAGATGCAGAAATGCTGCTTTCGATTTATGCCCCGTATGTGACAGAGACTGCGATCACGTTTGAGTATGAAATTCCGTCGGTGGAGGAGTTTGAAGGACGGATCTGCCATACTTTGGAGAAATATCCATATCTGGTCGCGGAAGAAGATGGTGAGATCATCGGATATGCCTATGCCGGAGCGTTTAAAGGGCGTCCTGCGTATGACTGGTCAGTTGAGACCTCGATCTATTTAAGAAAGGACAGGAAAAAGAAAGGGGCTGGAAGAAGGCTGTATGAGGCATTAGAACAGGCTCTTATCTTACAGAATATCCTGAATGTGAATGCGTGCATTACTTATATAGAGAAGGAAGATGAGTATGTGACGAAGAACAGTGCGCAGTTTCATGAACATATGGGGTATCGTCTGGTCGGGAAGTTTCACGCATGCGGATATAAATTTGGACGCTGGTATGACATGATATGGATGGAAAAGCATCTGGGAGAGCATCCGGCGCATCCGGCGTCGGTAAAATCGTTTCCGGATATCAGAGGACAGTTTGAGCATATGAGAAAGTGACGTTTTGTTGGTTTTGTCGACAAGAAAGACGAAATATGACCACAGGAGTGGTATGCTTTGACAAAAATGGATGCAGGATGTATGATAAAAGAAATCGAAAATCGAAAGAGAGGGAGAAGTTGTATGACAGAACAACAATATAGAAGAGCAAGTAAAAAAGTGTTCCTGGTTATCGTGATCACGTATGGCTATGTGGCATTGACCATGCTTGCCTACCTTGCGACAAACAAAGATGCGACTGCGTGGAAGGCGATCGTGCAGTTGGTAACAGCGGTGGCGGTGATTGCAGTTTCGGCGTTTGGACATGCAACCAAGAGTGAAACGAGACAGGGAGCAATCATGCTTTGTACGAGTCTGGCTGTCGGTTATGTGGTCGTTATGCTGTTAAATTCTACGGTCGGAACATGGACGTACGCACTTCCGATGATGATCGCGACATTTGCGTATCTGGATTATCGTCTGATGGTCGCAGGAAACATCGTGGTGCTTGCCGTGAATACCATTCGGCTGATTGCTCAGTTTGATATATCGAATTCGGAACGGATGACAGATGATGTGCTTGCGATATTTGTTCTGTGTCTGGTTGCCTATGCATCGATCAGCGTTACTAAGCTTTTGACTATGTTTAATCGGGAAAATATGGAAGGGCTTCAGAAAGCCGCAGAAATGCAAGAGGAGAGCAACAAGAAAATGACGTTGGTTGCAGACAATGTCATGCGGCATTTTGATGATGCAATGAGTATGCTGGACAATCTGGAGAATAGTATTGATGTCAGTCATACATCGATCAATAATATCGCAGAAAGCACAGAGAATACAGCAGAAGCGATTCAGAAACAGGCGGTTATGTGTTCGGATATTCAGGGTAATACCGATGCTACGGAAAACGGTATCCGCGAAATGATCGCAGCATCCCGCCGGACGGACGAGACGGTGAAAGAAGGAGCCGGGGTTGTGCGTGAACTGAAAGAGCAGGCGAGAAACGTAGAGGACGCAAGTAATGTTACGGTTGAAGTGATCCAGAGCCTGACGTCTAAAGTAGAAGAAGTGCAGAATTTTGTCGGCACGATCATCAATATTTCAAGTCAGACGAATCTGCTTGCGTTGAATGCGTCCATTGAGGCTGCGCGTGCCGGAGAAGCGGGAAAAGGTTTTGCGGTAGTGGCAGAAGAGATCCGCCAGCTTTCTGAACAGACAAAGGAGGCTTCCAATAATATCACTGAGATCATCAATAAGTTAAATGATGATACAAAGCGTGCAAATGACAGTATCACAAATTCAGTTGCATCTGTGGAAAAACAGAATGAATTGATCGAAAATACCAGAGAGAAATTCGGAAAAGTCGGTGAGGAAGTGGAAGCGCTCACGAACAATATCAACGAAGCAGAAGCAAGCATTAAAAAGATTTTGGATGCGACCGGTGTTATTTCCGATAATATCACCCAACTGTCGGCGACCGGAGAGGAGATCGCGGCTTCTTCCACAGAAGGTCTGCGTACTGCGGATTCTACGGTAGAAGATATGAGGAATTGCAGAAAGATCTTAGAAGACATTTATATGCTGGCACAGGATTTGAGAGAATCAGTATAACTTGTTTGGAAATCTGAAAAACAAAAAAATGAGGAGACTTTGCGCAGGTAAAGTTTCCTTATTTTAGTTGTAAAACTTTTTGGCGTAAATTTTGTAAAAAATAAAGGAAATGTGTCTTACACACAGAATAATATCAATAGAGGCTGTTTTTCCGGCAGCCGTGTATCAGGAAAGAGGGCATTATATGACAATTCGGGAAAGTCTGGAACAGATGGAACATGCCTCGCTCAGTCCGTATGCGACATTAAGCGAGAATTCTGTTGGACGTGATTATCCGGAACCACAGTGTGATATACGTCCGGTGTTCCAACGAGACAGAGACAGGATCGTACATAGCAAGGCGTTCCGGCGTCTGAAAAATAAAACACAGGTGTTTTTGGAACCAAAGGGAGATCATTACCGCACCAGACTCTCGCATACACTTGAGGTTTCACAGAATGCCAGAACGATCGCGCGGGCACTCCACATGAATGAAAGTTTAGTGGAGGCGATTGCGCTTGGACATGACCTTGGGCATACGCCGTTCGGACATGCGGGAGAGAGTGTCTTAAACCGTCTTTGCACGGAGGGATTTAAACATAATGAGCAGAGTGTGCGCATCGTGGAAAAACTGGAAAAGGACGGGAAAGGATTGAACCTTACCTGGGAAGTGCGGGATGGGATTTTAAATCATCAGACTAGTACCATGCCGCATACGCTTGAGGGGAAGATCGTCCGTTTTTCCGATAAAATAGCGTATATCAACCATGATATTGACGATGCGGTTCGCGGACATATCATGTCAGAAGAGGATATCCCGGCGGATCTGCGGGAAACACTGGGTGCTACATCAAAAGAACGCTTAAACAAGCTGATCCACAATATCATTATGACCAGTATGGATCAGAATGATATTAAGATGGAACCGGAGATCGAACGTGCGATGCAGGATCTGCGTCAGTTTATGTATGTGCATGTTTACACCAATCCGGCGGCAAAAGGAGAGGAGTCCAAGGCGCAGGAACTGGTGGAGCGGCTGTTTTATTTCTATATGGAACATGTCGAAGAGATTCCCGAAATGTTTCGAAAAATGCTGGATGAAGGTGAAAAGAGAGAGCGGGTTGTCTGCGATTATATTGCCGGAATGACCGACCAGTACGCGATTGAAAAGTTTAAACAGTATTTTGTGCCGATGGCGTGGTCGGTGGAATAAGCGGGAAAGGAGAAGAAAATGCCATATTATTCAGATGAGCTGATAGAAGAAGTGCGTTCACGCAATGACATAGTGGATGTGATATCCGGTTATGTCCGTCTGCAGAAAAAAGGAAGCACTTATTTTGGACTGTGTCCGTTCCATAATGAAAAGACAGGCTCTTTCTCCGTTTCTCCGGCAAAACAGATGTATTACTGCTTTGGATGCGGCGCAGGCGGAAATGTGTTCACGTTTCTGATGGAATATGAGAACTTTACGTTCCCCGAGGCAATGCAGGCACTCGCAGACCGTGCAGGCGTGGATCTGCCAAAGCAGGAATTGTCGGGAGAGGCAAAGCGGGAATCCGACAAAAGATCCAGACTGCTCGAGATCAATAAAGAAGCGGGCAAATATTATTATAGCTTACTGCGCAGTGAGCGCGGTGCGCAGGCACTTACATACTTTCGGAAAAGAGAACTGTCGGATGCAACGATGCAGAAATTTGGTTTGGGTTATTCGGATAAATACAGCGATGATCTTTACCGGTATTTAAGAAACAGAGGATATGAAGATGAGATCTTGAAGGATTCCGGACTGGTAGGCTTCGATGAAAAAAGAGGCGGGCATGATAAGTTCTGGAACCGGGCAATGTTTCCGATCATGGATATTCACAATAAGGTGATTGGATTTGGCGGCCGTGTCATGGGAGATGGGGAGCCGAAGTATCTAAATTCTCCCGAAACGAAGATTTTTGACAAGAGCCGCAATCTATATGCGTTAAATTTTGCAAGGCAGTCAAAGCGTCCTTATATGCTGCTCTGTGAGGGCTATATGGATGTCATTGCCCTGCATCAGGCGGGATTTGATAATGCGGTGGCATCGCTTGGAACTTCGTTTACCAGCGGACATGCCAGTCTCTTAAAACGGTATACGAAAGAGGTTTATCTTACGTTTGACAGTGATGGTGCCGGGATCAAGGCGGCACTCCGTGCGATCCCAATCTTAAAAGAGGTCGGGCTTTCGGCAAAGATCATCAATATGAAGCCTTATAAAGATCCGGATGAATTTATCAAAGCGCTTGGTGCCGGGGCGTATCAGGAGCGGATCGATCAGGCGGAAAATAGTTTCCTGTTTGAGATCCGTGTGCTAGAGCAGAATTATGACATGAAAGATCCGGAGGGAAAGACTGCGTTTCAGCATGAGGTGGCAAAGAAGCTCGTGCAGTTTACGGAAGAACTTGAACGCAACAATTATATTGAAGCAGTTGCAGGAAAGTACCAGATGGGTTATGAAAACTTACGAAAACTGGTAAACCAGTATGGTGCACAGGGCGGATTTGCACGTGAGCCGGCAAAATTAAAATCCGGCATTCATGAGAATAAAAAGAAGGAAGATGGAATGAAACAGTCACAAAAACTGCTTTTAACATGGCTGATCGAGGATGCGGGACTGTTTGATACTGTAAGTAAATATATTGCACCGGATGATTTTACCGAAGACATTTATCAAAAAGCGGCAGAGATCCTGTTTGCCCAGTTTGGGGAGGGCGCGGTAAATCCGGGAAAAATTGTGAGCATGTTCCAGAATGAAGAGGAGCAGCGGGAGATCGCGGCCCTTTTCAATGCAAGGATTCATGAGATAGAGGGAAAGCAGGATCGGGAAAAAGCATTAAAAGAGACAATCCTGCGGGTAAAGGAAAACAGTTATAATTATCGGGCTGCGCATATTGCGCCGACGGATATGGCAGGCATGCAGAAGCTGATCGAAGACAAAAGACAGCTTGAGGCTTTGCGGAAACTGCATATTTCTATCAATTAAGGACAAAATAGTAACAGATTTTGGAATACAAACCATGAGAGGATGAAATTAAGATGGAAGAAAAACTCGAAAAAAAGGCAAAAACTGCAAAAAAGACAGCAGACGAAGCAGCTTCTGCGGAAAAAGAAGCAAAATTCTTAGAAAAACTGCAGGAACTCCTCGCGATAGCGAAAAAGAAGAAAAATATGCTGGAGTATCAGGAGATCAGCGATTATTTTCGTGAACTTGAGCTGAATGCGGAGCAGTTTGAAAAGATCCTGGATTTTCTGGAAGCGAATAATATCGACGTCTTAAGAATTACCGAAGAAGATGATGATGTGGATGAAGAACTCCTGTTAAATGATGACGAGGAAGAGATCGAGGTTGAAAATATTGATCTTTCCGTTCCGGACGGTGTTTCGATTGAAGATCCGGTGCGTATGTATTTAAAAGAGATCGGTAAGGTGCCGTTACTTAGTGCGGAGGAGGAGATTGATCTTGCGCAGAAGATGGAAGAAGGGGCAGTCGCAAAAGAAAAGATCGTGATCTTAAAGAAGCGCAAAGAAGAAGCCTCCGAGGATGAATTGGCAGAACTGAATGAGGAGATAAAAGCTCTTACAAAAGTGCAGGATGCCGGAGATGAAGCAAAAAAACGTCTGGCAGAAGCAAACTTACGTCTGGTCGTATCCATTGCAAAACGTTATGTCGGACGCGGTATGCTTTTCCTTGATCTGATTCAGGAAGGAAACCTGGGTCTTATTAAGGCTGTGGAAAAATTCGACTACCGTAAAGGCTACAAATTCTCCACTTATGCAACTTGGTGGATTCGTCAGGCGATCACAAGAGCCATCGCAGATCAGGCGAGAACGATCCGTATCCCGGTTCATATGGTTGAAACAATCAACAAGCTGATCCGCGTTTCCAGACAGTTACTGCAGGAGCTCGGACGTGAACCGACTCCGGAAGAGATCGCAGAAGAAATGAACATGCCGGTAGAGCGTGTGCGTGAGATCTTAAAGATTTCTCAGGAGCCTGTATCTTTGGAGACTCCGATCGGTGAAGAGGAAGACAGCCATCTTGGTGATTTTATTCAGGATGATAATGTGCCGGTTCCGGCGGATGCGGCTGCGTTTACCCTGTTGAAAGAACAGCTTGAGGAAGTCCTCGGAACATTGACAGAACGTGAACAGAAGGTACTGACACTGCGTTTTGGACTGGAAGACGGACGTGCACGTACACTTGAAGAAGTCGGCAAGGAATTTAATGTAACGCGTGAGCGTATCCGTCAGATCGAGGCGAAGGCACTCCGCAAACTGCGTCACCCGAGCAGAAGCCGCAAGTTAAAGGATTATCTGGAGTAGAATATGAAAACGACCTTGAGTAAGCGCCTGCTTGCGGTGGCAGGGTTTGTGACGCCTGGCAGCCGGACTGCGGATATTGGAACAGATCACGCATTTGTTCCGATCTATCTGATCGAACATGGTATTGTACCGTGTGCGCTCGCAATGGATATTGGGAAAGGACCGCTTCTGGCGGCAGAGGAACATATCAGAGAGCACGGTCTGGAAAAATACATAAAGATACGGCAGTCGGACGGAGTGCTTGCCCTAAAGGATGATGAGGCGGATTCCGTGATCATCGCCGGAATGGGCGGCGCGCTTGTGATAAAGATCCTGTCGGAAGGAAAAGAAAAATTAAAAAATATCCGCGAATTGATCTTACAGCCTCAGTCCGAAGTGGAAAAAGTCCGTCATTTTTTATATAAAAGTGGATATCATATCACAAAGGAAACAATGATATTTGAGGACGGAAAGTATTATCCGATGATGCATGCGGTACCCGGCAGAGATGACACCGCATATCCGGAACATTATTTCCGGTACGGCGGCTATCTGATCCGGGAGAACAATGAAGTGCTCGGCAGTTATCTGGATCGGGAAGAATGTGAAGTGCGCAAGATCAAAAAAAAGCTTCTGCCGGGACAGGACAAAGAACATATCCGTGTGCGTCTGGGAGAGATCGAGGAGCGGCTGCGGCTGATAGAACAGGCGAAAATGGAGATGCATAGATCATGAAATGTGAAGAAATTCTTACAATATTAAGACAGGCGGCGCCTGAGCATTATGCCTGTGCGTGGGATAATGTCGGTCTGCTTGTCGGAAGCGGTAAAAAAGAAGTAAAACGGATCTATCTGGCGTTAGATGCAACAGATGACGTAGTAGCGCAGGCAGCTGCCTGCGGAGCAGATCTGCTTGTCACACATCATCCGCTTATTTTTTCCGGATTAAAGCGGGTGACGGATGAGGATTTTATCGGGAGGCGGGTTAAAGAACTGATCGCGCATGATATTTCCTATTATGCCATGCATACGAGCTTTGATGTGGCGAAGATGGCGGATCTTGCAGCAAAACGGCTGGGACTTTGTAAGATGGAGCCGCTCGAAGAACTGCTTGAGGAAGCCGGAGAGAAAAAAGGCATTGGCAAGATCGGAGATCTTGAGTCGGAGATGACACTTGCAGCCTGCGCAGAATTTGTAAAGAAGGCGTTTGACATTCCGGCAGTAAAGGTGTTCGGAGATCTGGAGCGTAAAGTGAAGCGGGCGGCAGTCTGCCCGGGTTCGGGAAAGAGTGAGATACCGTTTGCATTAAAAAAACAGGCAGAGGTTTTTATCACCGGAGACATTGATCATCATGACGGGATCGATGCGGTGGCAGAAGGACTTTGTGTGATTGATGCCGGACATTATGGGCTGGAGCATATTTTTGTTCCGTATATGAAAGAATATTTAGATGCCCGTTGTGAGCAGGTCGAAGTTATCATGCGGGAGGATATTTTTCCGTTTGAAATGGTATAGGAGGTGCTTTTTGTGGCAGGGGATATGTGTAAAGCGGTGATAGATGGAAAGGAACGGTGTTATCCTTATGGTACGCCGTTTTCGGAGATTGTAAAGGACTATCAGGAAAATTACAAAGATGATATTGTACTGGTGCTGTTTAACCGGAAACTGCGTGAGCTTCACAAGCGTTTAAAGAAGGATGGAGAGATTTCGTTTGTGACAACAGCGGACAATGTCGGCAAAAAAGTGTACCGCAGAAGCGTGATCCTTCTGATGCAGAAAGCGGTCTATAATCTTTATGGCAGAAAGAATGTCCGTGCGCGGGTGCTTCATTCCATCGGACAGGGTTATTTCTGCAAACTCACCGGAGGCCCTAAGTTAAACGAGGCGGTGCTTCTTGAGATAAAGGAAGAAATGCTGCGTCTGGCAGAGAAGGATATTCCGCTGATGAAAGAAACGGTCAGCACGCATGAGGCGCGCGCGATGTTCCACTCGTTCGGGATGACGGATAAAGAGCAGCTTTTTAAATACCGCAGAAGTTCTACGGTCAATATTTATGATCTGGATGGATATAAGGATTATTTTTACGGATATATGGTTTCGTCAACCAGATATCTTAAATATTTTGAACTGAAATTATATCAGGACGGTTTTATGCTGCTATATCCGAACCGCAATTCGCGGCAGGTGGCAGAGTTTATTCCGTCTGATAAATTGTTCCATACACTGGATGAATCTTCCCGCTGGGGAGATCTTATGGGAATCGGAACGATCGGTGCACTGGATCATGCGATTGCGTCCGGACGCAGCCAGGATATCATACTGATCCAGGAGGCACTGATGGAGAAGAAGATCGGACAGCTTGCGCAGACGATTAAGGAAAATGGAGACCGCAAATTTATTATGATCGCGGGACCGTCCTCATCAGGGAAGACTACATTTTCCCACAGGCTGTCGATTCAGCTTTCTGCACTCGGATTGAAACCGCATCCGTTTCCGCTTGACGATTATTATCTGGATCATGAGTACACACCGCTCGATGAGAACGGAGAACCGAATTATGAATGTCTCGAGGCACTGGATATAGAGCGGTTCAATCAGGATATGAACGAGCTTCTGACCGGAAAAGAGGTTGAGATACCGGTCTATAATTTCAAGACCGGAAAGCGGGAAGCAAAAGGGAAAATGATGCAGCTCGGAAAAGATGATCTTCTTGTCATTGAAGGGATTCATGGGCTGAACGATAAGCTTTCTTATTCCATTCCGAAGGAAAAGAAGTTCAAGATCTATATTAGTGCACTGACACAGCTTGACATTGATGAGCATAACAACTTGTCTACGACAGATGTACGACTGATCCGCCGGATCGTGCGTGACGCGCGGACGAGAGGATCATCTGCGGTATCAACGATCGGCATGTGGAATTCAGTGCGCAGAGGGGAAGAAAAATACATCTTTCCATTTCAGGAACAGGCAGATGTCATGTTTAATTCAGCGTTGATCTATGAGATGTCTGTATTGAAACAGTATGCGGAGCCGTTATTATTTGGCATTGAGCAGAATGCACCCGAATATCTTGAGGCGAACCGGCTTTTGAAGGTGCTTGATTACTTCCTGCCGATCCCAGCGGATGTGATCGGAAGCAATTCTATCATACGTGAATTTATCGGCGGAAGCTGTTTTCATGTGTAAGATTAACAGATGACAAATGTTGATTATGAACGAAGTTCGTGATATAATACCAAAAGATTAAGTAGGACAGATGATCGCGGCTGCAGGTGTCGAAAGACCGCAGGTGAGGAAAGTCCGGGCTTCACAGGGCAGGATGCCGGATAACGTCCGGTGGAGGTGACTCCAAGGAAAGTGCAACAG
>CAYMCM010000066.1:0-12769 GCA_964388945.1 uncultured Roseburia sp. | reverse complement strand
GAGTGTGTGAAACTTTTTCTGTAAATAATGATATAGAAGGTCTTCTATGATAAAATAAATTATCATAAGGAGGCCTTTTACTATGGCAAGAGAAAAGAAACCCGTACACAGAGTACAAATGACAGAAGGAAAAAGAAACATCATTCATCAGCTTTTAGAAGAATACGACATTCAGACTGCTGAAGATATTCAGGATGCACTGAAGGATCTTCTCGGCGGGACAATCAAAGAAATGATGGAAGCTGAAATGGATGATCATCTCGGCTATGAGAAATCTGAGCGTTCCGATAATGATGATTACCGGAACGGATATAAACGCAAACGGGTCAACAGCCGCTACGGTTCTATGGAAATCGAGGTACCGCAGGATCGTAAATCGACGTTTGAACCACAAGTGGTAAAAAAACGTCAAAAGGATATTTCTGAGATCGACCAAAAGATCATTTCTATGTATGCAAAAGGAATGACTACACGACAGATATCTGAAACCATCGAAGATATCTACGGTTTTGAAGCATCAGAAGGATTTATTTCTGATGTGACAGACAAGATATTGCCACAGATTGAGGACTGGCAGAACCGTCCATTAGACGAGGTATATCCAATCCTTTACATTGATGCAATCCATTATTCTGTTCGTGACAATGGAGTAATCCGTAAGCTGGCAGCTTATGTGATACTGGGCATCAATGCAGATGGACGCAAGGAAGTGTTATCCATCCATGTTGGTGATAATGAAAGCTCAAAATACTGGTTATCTGTGTTAAATGAATTAAAAAATCGTGGAGTGAAAGATATTCTGATCATTTGTGCGGATGGTCTTACCGGAATGAAAGAAGCGATTGCTACAGCATTTCCTAAAACAGAGTATCAGAGATGTATCGTTCATCAGGTTAGAAACACCCTGAAATATGTTCCTGATAAGGATAGAAAAGCATTTGCCACAGATTTGAAAACAATCTATCAGGCAGCTGATGAGAAGAAAGCCCTGGCAGCCCTCGACCGGGTTACAGAAAAATGGACACCGAAATATCCGAATTCCATGAAACGCTGGAAGGATAACTGGGATGCTATTTCTCCGATTTTTAAGTTTTCAGCAACCGTCAGAAAGGTCATTTACACGACCAATGCCATTGAATCCTTGAATTCTACATACCGCAAGCTTAACCGCCAGAGGAGCGTATTTCCAAGCGATACAGCACTGCTGAAAGCCCTGTATCTGGCGACTTTTGAAGCTACGAAAAAATGGACGACTACGATCCGGAACTGGGGTCAGGTCTACGGTGAACTCAGTATCATGTACGAAGGACGGTTACCAGAATAAACGATATTTCTGTTGATGAGACAGGCGGAAGCACCGCCTGCTCTTGACATGCCCTTTTACAACTGCTATATATAAACTAAGGCGAAAAGCTGATTTAACGCCAGCCTTTCGCCTATCATTATCATAGAAGATCTTATTTACAGACTTTTCTTCATAGTCTCGCAAACTGATCTTTTGTCTGAATAACAATGCCCCGATCAGGACATGACGTCATGCACTGATCGGGGTTTTATATTAATTTACGCTCCCTCTTTTTAAGTATATATGTTCCCCTCTTTATACATACTTTGTAACCGATATCCCTTTTTCAAATAGCTTTTTAGGATATTTTTTTCTGCATGTCTTTCATATCCGTTTCCATCTGCCGCATTTTGATAGAAAGTACCTCAACCTCTTGATTCGGCTTCATTGCTTCTTTTAAATTTCTCGCCAGATCAAGATGTCCTTCTGCCACTCTCTTAATATTTACCCTGAGTTCATTCTCAAGTGTACACTGCATACTGGTCACTTTTATGTCTACTGCGCCAAGTTTACTCCGTATGTCTATCACGTTGGTATCAAGACTCCTGGTACATGTTTCCACAATTCCTAAACGTTTTTGCATACCATCTATATGCTTTTGCATACCATTCATATGCTTTTCCATACTATCTATATGCTTTTGCATGCCATCTATATGCTTTTCCATGCCATCTATATGCTTTTCCATCACATCCATTCGCTCTTCGATAGCATCCACTCGTTTTTCCAGAACATCCACTCGTTTTTCCAAGGCATCCATTCGCTTTTCGATAGCATCCATTCGTTCTTCGATAGCGTCCATTCGCTTTTCCAGTGCATCCATTCGTTCTTCGATAGCGTCCATTCGCTTTTCTAGTGCATCCATTCGCTCTTCGATAGCGTCCATTCGCTTTTCAATCCTGTCCATACGTTTTTGTATGTCCACGATTCCCTGTTTCATTTCCACCATCTGTTCCAGAATCAGATCCAGTTTTTCATCTGTTGTCATTTTTGTCACCCCCTTTCTCTATCAATTTTCACTCAGAAATCTATCATAAAATTGTAACAGACTTTCTGTGTCCATAAATTCTTTTATTCCATCCGCATATAAAGCCTCACGTATCGCGCATATTGTGTCTTGATCAAAACAGTACGTTATTTCTGCACTTTTGCTCTGCTGATTTGCAAATGTCTGCTCCAACACATTCTGATAATCCGGCTCTTGTTTCCAGATCGAATTTTCCTCTAACCCTCCTTCTTCAAAAGGCAGTTTATAATATTTTTCTGAAATGAAGCGTGTTGTTCCGACCGGCATCACTTTTCCCGGACTGCTGTCTGTAATGTGTACTGTAATCTTAAGCTTTGTCTGGTTTCCAACGCTGTCTGTTGCAAGATATGTCTCTGTCACACTGCCATCTGTTTCAAATCCCAGAAAATCCGTTTCGGAATAATCCATCACCCGGAAAGAATTTCCTTGATCCGCATGATCGCCACCCGGAATTTCTCCGTCTTCCTCATCCGCTGCCTTCGCATGGCTTAAAAGTTCTTCTTCCGTAATGTAACCACTCTGTGCCTGATCCAGTGTGTAGTAAAGATCATACGCTTCGACCAATGGACCATAATCCCATACCCGGTACATGTTGGCGACTGCCATATCCGGACTGTTTAACTGCGGAGCCGCATTCTGGTAATCCGGGCTTACACTTCCATAAGTGACCGCTCCGGCATCCCTGGCAAGTGTGAAGAAATCTCTTGCCAGGTACTCAGTATCGTCCGCAATGTACGTCTCCTTATACTTGGCTTCGATGTCCTTTGCAAACGCCCAGCCTACTCCGGTTCCTGTCACATTCTCCGTGATCTCTTCTCCAGATTCCGGATCAACAAAGGATTTTGTTGTCTGAGTCTTTAAATCATCTGATTTTGCCAGTTTCACAGTATCTGTAAGCTGGGAATAGTCTGCGCCGCCATTGTTGTCAAAATAGTCATCCCCTTCGGTCTGGCACACACCCATATAGGCAATGTCAAACCGGTTCTGCCACGCGGCATACAGTGTGAGCGGGATATCTTCGTTGTAAACACTTCCCGGTGTAAATCTTAAAATTCCGGTTTCTACAATGTTCCCTGCCCCATCGATCTGCGCCGTATTCCAGCCTGCGAAATCATATCCGATCTTGGTAAAGTTGTTCTCCCGGATGATATAGTCCACGCCCCGTGTCTTTTCATCGCCCTTTGCCGGATCAGTCATTTCCATTCCGCCGCCATCGTTTGTATTTCCGTCATAGTAGACAAATACGTTATACGTCCAGTGTGCATACAGCGTGATGTCCTGTTTTGGTGTGTAGGCATCTCCGCCCCTTCCGACACATGAGCCGCCATCCGGCGCTGTGTACCATCCGGTAAAGTAATACCGTACCCATCCTTTATTGTCCTCACTGACCTCCCAGTATTCATCTGCTTTGGACGCATTTGGAAGTGTTACTGCGTTATCATGCCAGCCTGCATAGAGGTTTCTTGTCTGTTCCGGTTCTGCGATATTTAAGACGGTCTGTTCATCACTGTATGATACATTAATCGCTCCCGGACTGATCAGCCATCCGGTGAAATCAGACACGATAGTATCTGAACCTTTCTCCGGTGTTCCGCCGTTTCCATCATATCCGATCTGAAATGACCGTACAAAACCATTTTTATTTAACTTCGCCGGAATATCATACTGCATGATCTGGTCTTGTGTACTTCCGCCTGTTGCTCCATTCCCATCAAAATGAACCGTATAATTCAAAGGTCTCCAATGCGCATAGACGGTTGCGCTTCCGGTGTTTGTAAGATTCTGGAACGTACTGTTATTAAATATGGTTCCCTCTCCCACTTTTTTCCCGCCCGAAGGAGCTGTCCACCATCCCTCAAAAGCATATCCTTTCAGACTTGCAGAAGCAAGGCTTCCCACTGCCGTATCATAATAGACACTTTTTGATGTCATGCTGAGATTTACCGTGTTCTGCGCTTCCTGCGGTTTATTCGCATCAAATTTAAGTTCATACTTGTTCGCATCATATATGAGCTGCGTGAGCCAGTTTACATTGCTGCTCTTCTCATCTACATAGTAGCCGGTTCCGTCACCATTGCACACAAGCGGATCTTTTGAATTATGATTCATTGGATTCACATATGTACCATTGATCAGCACCATAAATCTCTGGCATTTTGCAGTATATCCCGGATGTGCACTA
The DNA here is from genome assembly GCA_964388945.1 of uncultured Roseburia sp. Taxonomy (GTDB): domain Bacteria; phylum Bacillota; class Clostridia; order Lachnospirales; family Lachnospiraceae; genus Roseburia_D. Next base: position 8,215 of record CAYMCM010000066.1, on the reverse strand, counting down.
CCCGAAAATGTTGGATGTACATATTCTCCATCATACTTATAAAATTGGGATTCCTGATACCACAGCTTGTAGCTGTCCGTGTCCGGATAGTGGTAATAATGGCACACATCCTGTCCATACGCGATCTTCTGTTTCCAGTTCGCCTGGATCGTTACTTTCCTTGCATTTCCAAGATACACACTGTTGCCATTCACTGTCGGCGCAACATTATGATCCGGCTGCTGCTGACAGGTCGTCTCTGTTCTCGTCTGATATTCTGTTCCTATGATCGTCCATCCGGTAAACTCATAGCCTTCTCGTGTGGGTGGTGTGAAAGTGACGGTTCCATCTACATTCAATCCATCGATCGTATACATATTTGTATTACCATCGCTGTTGCCTCCATTCGGGTCAACCACCAATGTACAAAAGTATTTCGCGAGTTGAGCTCTAAATCCATTCAGAGGTAATGAATATCCTGCTGTTCCGCAGAAATTTGAACCATCTGGTGCCCCGGTTGCAAGTCCATTTCCTGATGCGATATTCTGCCCAGCAAATATCCATTGATACCATACCGGCTTTCCATTTTCATAATCATTCCTCCAATTTGGATTATGCCGATCTAATTCAATCTCACTTCCGCCTGAAGCCTGTACCAGATATTCCTTAGTAACTGGAATGCACAAGCCTTGATAAACTAAATAATAATAGTTATTCAAATCACCGGTAGTTTTTAAAGAAATTGCTTCAATCCACTCATAATTACCGGTATTTCCAACCAAGAGACTTCCATTTCCAAGAGTTGGACCCCACCCGACATTATGCCGATGAGTACAATAAGTAACACCTCCTGAATAATCTCCAGACACCCATGCAGAAAATCCATTCATCCAGATACCATCACAATTTCCTGCATTATTAAGTGCAATAGCTCCACCATTACTGGTCGTTGTATCCTGCCCATTCAAGAAAGTGGCACGGTAATTGATATTTTCCGTCCTGCTATTTTCATATGTATATGTATATGCATACGTTTTTTGCGGTTTTCCGATTAGAAGTGACACCGCCAAAAAGAAAGAAAAAACTACTATCCTCCCTAAACTTATTCTTTTGTTCATACATGCTCCTTAATCTGTAACCCACATCATCCCTGTCCACCCAGTAGTTGGATCTGTATATTCTTGCCAATGTCCACTCTGCCCCATAGCCTCCGACATTGTTGCATTGGCTCCTGCCATATCTCCGCCTGCTTCTGGCTGTGCCGGCTGTTCTGCCGGAGCCGCTGCCTGTTCATTCTGTGCCGGAGCTGCCGGCTGTTCTGCCGGTGTCTGTGCTGCTGGCTGTTCCTGCGCCGGGGTTGCTGCCTGTTCATTTCCGGATGCTGTGTTCTCTGCCCCTGATCCACTGGAATACGCCGCATTTGAAGACGATTCATTTACTCCTGTCTTTCCTTTTCCGGAAGATGATTTTCCATTTCCGGTACTGGATGTTGTATTCGTCACTGCCACCTGCTCTGTTCCAAGCAGATCACCTTTTACATATGCTGTCTGGTCACAATATGTAACCATATACCAGCCGTCTGCTGACATATCTCCATTCACGATAACCGGATCATTAACCGATAATGTACCAAGTATGGCACTGTTTGTATCCGGAGTCTGTCTTACATTGGCTGTCTTCTGCGCAAATAATGTAGTCTGGGCAATTACCGGAGCTTCCGTCTCCGGTTCTGCCACTGCTTCCTCGATTTCCGTTGCTTCTTCCGTTACTTCCTCTGTCGATAACGCTTCTGTCTCTGTTTCTGTTTCTATCTCTGTTGATACTGCAGTGCTTTCCTTAGATGCTGAATTTCCGCATCCGATAAGTAATGTTGCTCCTGCTACTGCAATAATTAATTTTACGATTTTGTTTTTCATAAGTATTTCTCCTTTTCCTCTTCTTTTTCTTACGCGGTAACCTTCCACGTATATTCTCTACCATATATTACCATCCAAAAAGGGAAATGCCAATGTATTTTCTTCTTACTTTATCGACTAAAGACAAGACCGCCGATTTGCCGCCTAATCGTCCCACGCTCCGTAATAGACAATATCCTCCTGTACCTCCTGCGAAAAATCCGCAATGTAATCATTGATGTCATGCCAGCCCTCAAATACTTTGCCATCCATCTGCGGTTTCCGCGGTTCTTTGATCTTTTCTCCATCTGCCACAACAAAAGACTTGTAGCAGTCCGCATCTGCCTGCATTTCCTCCTTATTGCGATAAAATTTTACGGTATACGGGCCATTTTTCTCCTTTTCCCGATCCATGATCGCAGTTCTGCTATACGCCACTTTTCCTGTTCTTCCATTCGGATAACGAAACATCTCTTCCACCTCCATTCCAAGAAGTCCTTTCTTTTCATCTGCTCCCCAGATTCTGATACAAACATCCGAATCCGTATGCAATTCCCCTGTAATAGCCGCCACTGCCTCTGCTAGAAATATCCTTTTGTCTGTTTCTGCATCTGCCTCTTCCACATCTGCCTTTGCCACTTCTGTCTTTTCCATCTGCCGTGCCACTGTCGTCTCCACCGCAGATCCGAGATTCGCCCTTAATTCCATTTCTCGCGCATTCCGCCCGCTGATCGCACAAACGGTTCCCAGACAACAGATTCCGATCAGTGCCACAAAAATACTTATGATCAGATTTCTCATGCTGTTACCCCGCTTTCCTGCTTTCTTGCCACAGACACCGCAATCTGATAGCGTTTGCGTTTTCCTGCGTCATTGCTGACTGCGATCTGAATACGATAGATCCCCGATTTTTCAAAATGCAGAAGACCTTCCTGCTTTTGTTCCGCTGTCTCAGTCTCATTCCCCCGCCAGTCGAGCACTTTCTCGAGACTGAAGTCATAATTTTTTCCACTTTCATCTGTTGCCACAATGTGATCCGCTGCCTTATAATCCTGTCCCGCAAAAAAGACGCTGCTTCCAAATGTCTCTGTGACCACCGGCTCCGGCTTTGCCGCTTCCTTAAGAAGTGCCTTATAATCGCCATACTCTGTATAGCAGATGCTACCGGGCTTTATTGCCGCCCCTGTCACCTTTAACAATCCCTGATTCCCCTTTTCATCGCTAAATCCAAAAAAAAGACATCCAATCAGAAATAGTGCCGCCGTCACTGCCGCAAATCCGTATCCAAAATATCTGATAATGTATTCCATTTTTCTCTCCTATCCGCAGATCCCTTTCAAGAATGCCGCGACCGCTTTTTGCAGCATACCGCCATCATTGTATAATCCTATATAAAATGCTAAGAACCCGATTCCTGCCACTGCCGCAAGGATTCCGCTCCCATATTCTCTCAAAATCTCTTCCATCTTTGTCCTCTTCTAAAATCCGGTAAAAACATCCAGTATCTGAATTGCTGTGCGCAGTAACACTCCGCCCAGAAACAAAAACAAAAATGCACCGCCGATCTCTTCTATGATACGTTCCATCTCATTTCCTCCTCTATCTTGCCACTCCGCGCAGCTGCTTGGTTTCTTCAATGCCAAGAAGCGGAACCTGATAAGAATAGGAAAGGACCACCTCTGCCAGTGAGAGACCGTCGTCTGCATCATACTCACATGGTGTCACGGTCAGGTCATAGCCCGCCTCTTTTGCCTGCTGTTTACAGTGTTCAAGTACCTCGTGATTAAAATTACTGTCCTCTATCTCTGCGATCACATCTGCTTTGTACTCATCTGCGCGCACGCTCTGAAACACACCGGAAACCACACTGATGCACAGAAAAAATCCGAGCAGCATCAGAAGAATCCCGGTAAAAAACTGAACAATCTGTGACATATTATCCTCCTAACTGCATACTGCCGAGCATCGTCAGCATGACTACCATTCCAAACGTCATATCCACCGCCATTTTGATGCAGGCTGCCGCCATTGGATAAGAAAATACAATATCCATTTTAAATTTCGCATGTTCTCCGGCCGCCTCCTGTACCTGCTTTTGCATCTCATGGATTCTCCGGATCAAATGTTCCACCTGCACATCCACATCTCCATTTCCGTTCTCCGCCACCGCATACAACATCTGCATACACGATGTGATCTCCGGTATCTCAAATATTCCAAAAAATCCGGTATACGATTCTACATCATCCGGTGCATCCTCGATCCGAAGCAGGAGTTCATCCAACTGCGGTACAAATAGCTCTGGCGCATTCTCTCTGGATTTTTTCAGCGACACATACACATTGTTGTTCTGCATCAGCAGTGCCAGATCCATGAGCCACTGCGGGAAACGCACATATAACTCCCGTCTCACCGTATCTTTTGCCAGCTTATACCCGATCCGGTGCTGAAACATAAAAAGAACTGCAAGCCCAAGACATACCACCGCCGGCAGCATTTTTCCAAAAAACATACATGCCACTGCAGCGACCAGCACCGGAGCAGCAAGCAAAAGACTCTTCTTTCGTTCCTTATCCGGCTCATAATGCATGACCGTTTCATAGCTCGAAAGCACAAGCTTTTCATTTTCTCCTTCCCGATCAAGCAGCCAGTCTGCTGTCAGATTTTTAGAGCTTTTGTAAAATACAAATAAGTGGAAAATAATAAGAATGGTTGATGTAAACTGCACGATATCATAAGAAAAGATATCAAATGTTCTATTTGACGGAAACAGCGTGCCTGCCCAGTTTAAGGCATAGAGAACGGCACAGCATAAAAACGTGGAAAACAAGATACAGAGTACCGCCTCCACATGCCGCTGTTTCTTTTCTGCCTGTAATTTGTAGCGGCTTCTCTTCCACACATCCGCGTCCTGCAAAAGCAGATTCACTGAATGTTCAAACTCACCGCCGCGCTCTTCGACACGAAGCATAAGTTCATTGGCTGTCTGTATCTTTTCCGCAGGATATGCTGTTTCAATGAGTGCCAGTGCCTCTCTAAGCACCCCGGCATCACTGTCTGCCACCCCGCGGTCGATGTGAGACACTGCATGTTTCATCACATCATACATCCCGCCCTCCTTCATAACACGCATACAGTCTTTTAAGGAGGCATAAATCTTCTGATGCTTCAAAAAAGAATACAGCATCTGATCCACATACTGCCCCGCCTCTGAAAAACGCTTCTGTTCATACATACGTTTATACATCGAAAGGATCAAAAGCGGCAGTATGAGCAGTGCAGAAATGACTACCGCAAACACAAACTGCGGCGAGAGTTTAAAGATCAGCCCAAGCGCAATACTTCCGGTCAAAACTCCGATAATCAAAAGCAGATGTGTTTTTGAAGAATAATGGTATCCATAGATATGAACCTCGCGCTCTAAATTCTTATGGCTCAACAGCCTTAACACCTGCATTTTCGGTTTTTTCCCATGCATCTATCCTTCCTCCTTTTCCGCCTGATTTAATTGAGCGCAGACAAACGGATCTTCGATCCCTGCACGGCGAAGCTGTTTTTCCACCTCTATCGGCAGTTTGCGCCCGATCAGCTTTCCGTCCTCGACTAACGGATATATCCTGTTTTCATCCTCTTCTCTGGTAAAAAAGCAGACCTGATCGATATAACGAAATAATCTGCCTTCCCTTGTACGGATACAACGGATCAGAATCCCGATATTTACAAACTCATAAATGCGGTTTTCCATACGCACCGCATCTCCCTCCCCTTCCATCATATTGAGGAGACGATCCGGCAATTCTTTGAGATCCTTGACATGGATCGTAGAAAATCCGTTCACTCCGGTACTCCACTGTTCCAAAAGAAACCGCACCTCGGTAGAACGTGCCTCGGAAAGTACAAGCCACTGCGGGTTCTGCCGCAGACATGCCTTGATCGCCTCCGTATAGCCAAAGCTTCCTCCCACACGCATTTCCACATAGTCACTGTCCGGATGAATATCTCCGTAATGCAGCTCCAGCGAATCCTCGATCGTGATCACCCGCTCATCCGCCGGAATAAACTGCATAAAAAATTTTGCGCACTCGGTCTTCCCAACGCCCGGTGTCCCGCCAAACACAAAATTCATCTTTGCCCGGACACAATTTGCTAAAAGGCTAAGCACCGGCAAACTGATATATCCGCTTTCCAACAGCTCTTCTGCTGTATTGCGCACGACCGGCGGCGATTTGCGGATGCAGATACTGGTTCCGGAAAGTGCCGCAGATTCATGCACGATACTGATCCGAAGCTCTTTCGTATCCGCTTCAAGTACCTGATTTGCCTGATTGAACGGGCGGTTCATACAGTTTGCGATATCATGGGTAAACTGCATGACGAACCGTTCTCCGGCAGCTTCGGGCGCCGGATAGCGCCCTTTCTCCAGATCTGTGATCCAGATATTTCTGCCGTTATAATCAATATCTGTAACCGTGTCCTGTATCAGATACGGATAAAATATCCCAAAGTGTTTCTCGTTTAATTCAAACGTAATCGTTGCACTCAAGCAATCCCTCCTTTCATGCTGCCATCTTTAAGACGGAAGCTGTGCAGATGCCGCTGTAAAAAAGTCCGTGATAATCTTATTCATCTGCTGCGCCACCACTCCGTCCGAAGCCAGTACCGCCACAAGAATCCCGATGAGCAGGACTCCAACCGCAAAAGCTGCCATTGCCGGTGTAAAATGTTTGATGATCTGTTCCATAGATTTTTCCTCCTTTAATAAAAAAACTGTAACAACAACTGCCGCATAACAGGATGGATCAGCGTCACCGCTCCAACGGCCGCAAGGAACAATAATAAAGACACGATTCCGCCTGTCATGATCTTGTGCAGCATCTTTCCAAAGATCCTGCAACTGTGCCAAAATCTGCTGTGTGTCCGGTAAGCCCGCCGCTTTACATGCACAAGCTGTCTGCGGTACCAAAAAGCACGCAGCCGCATAGACACTGCCTTTTTTCTTTCTGACATACTCTTTTCTCCAATTGGAATGTTTTTGAATAATGCTTTGAAATTTTAGAAATCCTGAATTTTAGATTTGCTTCAAGATAATTAAGACATTTTTATCATACTACTTTTTTTCGAATTGTAAATAGTTTTTCCGGAGTTTATACTTTTTTCATAATTAAAAAACCGGAAACCTGCCCTTATCGACAGACTTCCGGTTGGATACACCTATTTTTCTTCTGTTTCTTCCGCTTCTTTTTCCTGCGGTGCCACTTCAATGCCAAGCTCTTCTAACTGCTTTACATCTACTGCGTCCGGTGCACTGGTCATCAGACAGGAGGCATCTTTTACCTTCGGGAATGCAATGACATCACGGATGGAATCCGCATGTACCATATGCATCACAAGACGGTCAAGTCCGTATGCGAGTCCGGCGTGAGGCGGTACACCATACTGGAACGCATCTAACAGGAATCCGAACTGTTCATGTGCTCTTTCCTTTGTAAATCCAAGTACCTCGAACATTTTTTCCTGAATGTCATCCTGATGGATACGAACGGAACCACCGCCAAGCTCTGTTCCGTTTAACACGATGTCGTATGCCTTCGCACGCACAGCTCCCGGATCAGAGTCGATCTTGTCCCAGTCTTCTTCCATCGGCATAGTGAACGGATGATGCATTGCCATAAAGCGGTTTTCTTCATCCGACCACTCAAGGAGCGGGAACTCTGTTACCCAAAGGAAATTGTACTGGTTCGGATCGAGCAGATTAAGCTCTTTTGCCAGCTCTAAACGCAGTGCGCCGAGCACATTCCATACGATCTTGTTTTTGTCTGCTGCAAATAATAACAGATCACCCGGTTTTCCTTCCATTGCCTGTACCAGCGCATTCAGTTCTTCCTCGGTCATAAATTTTGCAAAGGAAGACTTGTAAGTGCCGTCCCCGTTAATGGAAAGGTATGCCAGTCCTTTTGCGCCATAGCCCTTTGCGAACTCGACTAATTTATCGATCTTCTTTCTCGGCATCGCACCCTGTCCCTTGGCATTGATACCACGCACAGAGCCGCCGTTTTCGAGTGCTCCGGTAAATACACCGAAGCCACAGCCTTTTACCACATCCGATACATCATGCAGTTCCATGCCGAAACGGGTATCCGGCTTATCGGAACCAAAACGATCCATCGCTTCCTGCCACGGCATCCGCTTTAACGGAATCTGCACATCAACGCCGATTGCTTCTTTAAAAATGTATTTTATCAGACGTTCATTTACTTCTATCACATCGTCAATATCTACGAAAGAAAGCTCCATATCTGCCTGTGTAAACTCCGGCTGACGGTCTGCACGCAGATCTTCGT
>CAYMCM010000065.1:0-12892 GCA_964388945.1 uncultured Roseburia sp. | reverse complement strand
GCATATGTCGCACGTGAGTGACAGGCTGGAATGGCTCAGTTGGTAGAGCAGCTGATTCGTAATCAGCAGGTCGTCGGTTCGAGTCCGATTTCCAGCTTTTGGGCAGATATCAGATCTGATATCTGCTTTTCTTTTGCTCTTTTCACACAATTCGCAGAATTGCCGCATTTTTCGTTGTTTTTCTTCTTTTTTCTTCAACATTTCGGATATGACTTGATTATTTTTTAACTTTGTGCTAAAATTTATAAACTCGACAGTGAGCTTATCGTAAAAGGAGGCTGAACATGAGCATACAATTACTTGATAAAACACGGAAAATCAATAGTTTTCTGCATAATAACAACTCTTCCAAGGTTGTCTTTAACGACATCTGCAAGGTAATGACAGATATCTTAAGCTCCAACATTCTAGTCATCAGCAAAAAAGGAAAGATTCTCGGCACCAGCCAGTATACAGGAACCGACGAGATCCAGGAACTGATCGTTGATGATGTCGGCGGTTTCATTGACCCTTTATTAAACGAGCGTCTTCTTGGTATTTTATCCACCAAAGAAAATGTCAATCTCGAAACGCTTGGATTCGAAACCAACGTCAACCGCTATTCCGCTGTCATCGTCCCAATCGACATTGCGGAAAAGAGATTTGGCACCCTGTTCATCTACCGCAATCAGAATCCATACGGCATTGATGATATCATTCTCTGTGAATATGGTTCCACAGTTGTCGGTCTTGAAATGATGCGCTCCGTTTTTGAAGAAAACGAAGATGAGGAACGGAACATCCAGAATGTAAAATCTGCGATCAACACCCTCTCTTTCTCAGAACTGGAAGCCATCATTCATATTTTTGACGAATTAAAGGGCGATGAAGGTATTCTTGTTGCAAGCCGTATCGCAGACCGTGTAGGAATCACACGTTCCGTGATCGTCAATGCACTTCGCAAGTTTGAGAGTGCCGGCATCATCGAATCACGTTCCTCCGGTATGAAAGGAACCTATATCAAGATCTTAAATCCCGCTGTATTTGATGAATTAAAGCAGATGAAATTGAAAAAACAATAACTTTTTTTCATTATCTTACAATAAAGCGCATGTCAGAATCACTTCCGACATGCGCTTTATTCTGTCTGTTTTCTTACGGAACCTGTGGCTGTTCTGCTTCTTCTGTCTGTACTTCGTCTATCTGTTCTTCTGTCGCCGCTTCATCCTGCGCCTCTCTTGTAATGTTTGAAACACTCATATAGGGATTCCTTGCCTGATATTCTTTCGTCTTTGTCTGAAAAGAATATACATCAAACGCTCCGATTCCCAAAATTGCCGCTGCAAGAAGCGTCACAGTAAGGCGGAACTTCGGATCACTCTGGGACTTAAAATCATGCCCGCATCTCGGGCACTCCTTTGACTTTGCCAGCGAAACTGTCCTGCCGCAGTCCGGACACTGGCGTATAAATACAAGCTGCAAAATCAATCGCAATACCAAAAACACTATAAGTAATATCAGCACCCCCGCCAGGGCGTATAAAATATATTCCAACATCTTACCACTACCATCCTTTGTCCGATTCCTGTATGTTTTACTATACTATACTTGTCCGTATTTATCAATTTAAAATAATATCATAAATTTTTTATACTTTGTTCATTGTTTCTATAAAACAGATGTGATACATTATATCCGCAGCTATAAAAAATAGTCTGTAAAAATATTTTTAAGGGGGACTTCTATGACCTATGACACTTTTAAAGAGCAGATCCTTGCCTGTATCCGCGCAAGACTTCCGCTCGCATCTCTTTCTATTCAGTCTGTCGTCAAAAACAATGATGTTACTTTGGACGGGCTCACCATTATGGAAAATGGCACAAATCTATCGCCGACTCTCTACTTAAACTATTACTATGAAATCTATCAAAGCGGATCAGATTTTTCTACTGTTCTTGACTCCATTCTTCACACCTACCGATCCAACAAACCCCGCGGCAAGATTGACACCTCATTTTTCACCGACTATTCAAACGTCAGACCACGCATTGTCTATAAACTCATCCACTACGAAAAGAACCGACATCTGCTGGCTGATCTTCCACATTTCCGTTATCTGGATCTTGCAGTTGTCTTTTATTGTCTTGTATCGTCTTCCGTTTCCGGAAGTGCCACGATCCTAATCCGAAATGATCATCTCCGTTTCTGGAATATTTCCGCAGAACAGCTTTTTGATACTGCAAAAGAAAACACGCCAAAACTACTTGCCTATGATCTGCGCAACATGAACGATCTTATGGCAGAACTGTTAAAATCGGGACAACCGGATTCCTCCCACACAAATACAAAAAATGAGGATGCCGCTCTCTGCCCGATGTATGTCCTGACCAACCAGAACAAATTAAACGGTGCAAGCTGCATCCTCTATGAACATCTTCTTGAACTTTTTGCCGACAGGCTGAATTCAGATCTTTATATCCTGCCAAGCAGCATTCACGAAGTCATCCTGATTCCTGCCACTTCCAATACCTCCTACGAAGAACTCTCCCAGATGGTACAGGAAGTCAACGAAACACAGGTAAGTCCGGAAGAAATCCTCTCAGATCATGTCTATTATTTCTCCAGAAGTTCCAGATCCATCCGCATGTAAAAACATATGTTTATCGGATAAGCTGTTCATAAATCCTTCCGTACTCTTTTGCGGAATTTGCCCATGAATAATCCATTTCCATGCAGCGTACCGCCATCTCATTCCAATGTTTTCTGTCGTTAAAATAAATGTGCATCGCATAATGTATCATATCTGACATTTCCTGCGCATTAAAATTACAGAACGAAAATCCATTCCCGGTATTTTCGTATTCGTTGTATGCCTCCACCGTATCCTTCAAACCGCCTGTTTCCCTTACCATCGGAACTGTTCCGTAACGCATGCTCAGAAGCTGGCTCAGTCCGCACGGTTCAAACAGCGACGGCATCAAGAACGCGTCACTGGAGGCATATATTTTATGCGCGATCGCCTCCGAATAATCTGTACTGATCGCCAATTTATCCGGATATCTCGAAGCAAAATAGCGAAGCATTCTTTCATATTTTTCTTCTCCGGTGCCAAGAACAACGATCTGAATTGGATCTTTGCTAAGTATCTCTTCCAAATCATAGGCAACCAGATCAAACCCCTTCTGATTTGTCAATCGTGAAACCATACTGACCAAAAATACATCTTCACGCTGCGGTAAATGCAGCATCTCCTGAAGCGCCGCCTTATTTGCTTTCTTTCCCGGCACAAAGTCCAGCGTTCCGAAATGTTTTGCCATGTGAGGATCCGTCCCCGGATCATAAAGCTCATAATCAATTCCATTCAAAATGCCGTAAAGAGAACCACTTCGCATCCGCATCAGGCCGTCCAGCCCCTCTCCGCCTGCAGGCGTCTGGATTTCATTAGCATAAGTCGGACTCACCGTCGTTACAATATCAGAAAACAAAATTCCTCCCTTGAGATAATTCGTTTCCCCGTAAGCCTCCAGTCCTCCGATACCGGGACGGAACAGTTCCTCCGGCAGTCCGGTAAGATCCACTGCTGCATTTAATCTCCAACGTCCTTGAAACTTCATATTATGAATGCTGAAAATGGTTTTTATATTTTTATAAAAAGGCTGATCCTCATATAGATTTGTCAGATAGACCGGGATCAATCCGGTCTGCCAGTCATGACAATGTATGATATCCGGGCAAAAATTGATAATCGGAAGTGCATCCAGAACTGCCCGTGAAAAAAACGCAAATTTCTCCACATCCTCATAGATATTGTTGTATGGTCTGTCACCAGAAAAATAGTATTCATTATCTACAAAATAATAGATCACATTTTCATACTGTACCGTCAAAATCCCCGCATACTGCCTGCGCCACCCGAGTGATACATAAAAATGAGAATGAAAACGCAGAATCTTTTTCAGATTATCATCCATACAGGTATATCTCGGCACGATCACACGTACATCATACTCATCCTTGTCCAGATATTTCGGCAGAGAACCCACGACATCTGCCAGTCCGCCTGTCTTAATGAACGGGACTGCCTCGGAAGCAGCAAATAATATTTTTGTCATAAAGCCTCATTCCTTCCCGAATCTTAATTTCAAAAATATTATAACTGATTCCATACTATTTTTAAAGCAGTTTTCCATGCAAGCCAGAACTTACTGACGAACTTTATACTCTAATCTGATCTTATCGGCAATAAGCGCTATAAATTCTGAATTTGTCGGTTTTCCTTTTCCATTGTTAATGGTATAACCAAACAGTTCGTCGATTGTGTCCATTTTTCCGCGGCTCCATGCTACCTCGATCGCATGACGGATCGCACGCTCCACACGGCTCGGTGTCGTCTGATATTTCTTTGCAATGGTTGGATATAGTATCTTCGTAATGGAATTTAACATTTCAATATCATTGACTGACATAATGATCGCTTCCCGCAAATACTGATATCCCTTGATATGAGCCGGAACTCCGATCTCATGAATGATATTAGTAACATCCGCCTCCAGATTGCGTTCCACATATTCTTCCTTCTTCTCATATGCATTTACTTTTTTAATCTCGGTTCCATGTCTGTTTTTGTCTTTGATATGGCGGATACGGTTTAATACCATCTCATTGTCAAACGGCTTCATGATAAAATAATCCGCGCCGAGATCAAAGGCATCTTCCGTGATTTTTTCCTGACCGATCGCACTGATCATAATAAATGCCGGTCTCTTTTTCAATGTTGTATCTTTATTCACCTTATCCATAACACCGAGCCCGTCCAGCTTTGGCATAACAATGTCTAATAAAACGACATCCGGCTGTTTGTTTTTTATGATCTCATATGCTTCTTCTCCATCTTTTGCAGTGCCGACAACATTTAGTTCTTCGTCACTCTCCACAATTTTTCCAAGTAATCGTACCATTCTCTCATTATCATCTGCGATTGCTATTTTTAGTTTCTCCATCTTTGCCCCTCCTGCTGTTTAAGATAATAAAATCTCATAAAACGAAACTATTTGTATTATAAGCGCCTAAAACTGGCTGTTCAACAAAAATGTTTCCCCAATTTCCGACACCGCTTGTCAGATTTCTATGGTTTTTCGTCCATTTTGTCCACCTGCGCCGATTCTTTTTCGGTTACTTAAAAAATATACGAAAAAAGCAGACGAAATCTGTCATATTCTGTCGGTAATTTCTGCCTGCTTTTTGTTATTCATTATCCGCGCCTTTCCCCTTCCAAAGACGACTGTTCTGTTTTCTTGGCACCAAACGATCCGCCGGAGTATTTACGGATCCAGAGAAGAACTGCCACGCTTATGACGGATAAGAGATCTTCAAAGGATGTTGTTGTCTTTACAACCATATGCCGCGCAATGACAAACATAAGAACCTCTAAAATAGTGTCCGTGCTCGGGCGCAGTAGCATTTTTAAAAATTCAACTCCGATCACAAGATTTAATACCAGTTCTAAGAACTCCATAAACGCCCCATCTTCCATTCTTGCCATCCAGAATATCCCGAATTCCTGGATCACCGTGATCCCTTCCATGAGAATGGCAGCCAGCACAAATAATCCCATGATCAATTCTAATACATGTGTAAAGCGGTATAACGCATCAAGTATCTTTTTCATTTTCTTTTTCCTCTTCTTTATCAAGTTTTCGATAGGAATTAAATCCCTTCAGCAGAATTTTCACACTTTGAACCGGCGTGTCAAACAGACCTGCTTTATACAGATTCAGTAAAACATACCCAACCGGAATGGCAAGGATCAGCCCCGCCATACCTCCGACACAGTATCCGAAATACAGAAGGATCAGTGTCGGAAGCGGTTGAATACCGATCGATTCTCCAACATATTTTGGCTGGATCATCTGACGCAGTAACTGTGTTGCTCCCCATATAATAAGAAGTCCCACTGCCATCCTATAATTCGCACAGATCAGTTCCACTATTGCCCACGGTATCATAACGATCCCTGCACCGAGAATCGGAAGGAAATCCAAAAAAGCAATGATAAACGCTACTACAAGTGCATAATCCACCCGGAGGATAAATAATCCGATAACAAGCACAAGATAGATCCACAGTTCGATCTTCACCTGCGCTTTGATATATCCTCCAAATGCCTTTTTCGAACTTCCCGTAAATATTTTCCAGTTTCTCTGGATGGATTCCGGTATCAGCTTTTTCAATAATTCTTCATTTTCCTGTTTCTCCGCCACAAAAAAATATGCAGATATCAGGCACACAAACAGACCGATCATGACCATTGGAACCTGCTTAGTCAATCCACTGACCGCAGAAAACGCAACCTTGCTCCCGCCATCCGCCAGCCCTGATATTGCAGAGAGTATCTGGTTTCCGAATTTTTCCGTGATATTCTGAATATTGGCGTCCTCTAATATCCCCCATTTTGTCAACTGATCGATCAGTACCTGCATCACACTGCTCAACTCTTCAAGCAGATCCGGAAGGCTTTGGGTCCATCCAATAAGCTGATGCACCAGTGTCGCAATGAGCCCGTAAAACAGAAGAACGATTGCAGCGATCACTGCCACGATAACAATGACGGAACCCATTTTCCGCTTCAGCCGGATTTTCTTTTCAAGAAAATGCACGATCGGACATGCACACGCCGCGATCAGCCATGCGATCAAAAATGGCAGAAAATAGATCCAGATTTTGGGAACCAGAATGACCAGCAATACTGCCACAAAAACAGTAAACAGCACATTCACGAATGCTTTTTTGTAAATTTCTTTCATGCTTACCTCCGTTTTTTGTCTGATTTTTTGTTTTCAGATAAAAATTGAGACTTTTACTGCACAAAAAAATGCAATAAAAGTCTCGTTCTTATTTCAGTATGCATCCCGGTTTTTCAACGTGATGACGAAATGCATAATAGCCTGCGCTATGAACTACTCCCTCATATTTGTTTCATCATAACATACGGTTTTTGCATCTGTCAACAATTAGAGTTTGATAAAATTCTTATCGCCATGCAGGATACGCTCCCGCTCCGCTTCCTCAATATCCACGATCCTTCCCCGCCTGTCATAAGTCGTAAGCAGTGTCGTATTCTTTGCAAGGCGTTTCTTTCCGTTCTCACTTAAAATCGCAGCCAGTGAATCGAGATTTCTGCTCTTTAGCACTGCCTGCATCTGCACCTGCTTTTCCGCTTCCTCGATCCGTTTATCCGCCCATGCTTCATTCTCCGCCGCGATCTGCTCTGCATTATCTACCTGTCCTTCTGATGCGATCTCATCTGCCATTTGCGGTTTAGTCTGTGCGGCAGGTGCATCCTCCCAGATCGTTCTCCAGGTTTCTTTTAAAAATGCGATCATGGAACGGACAGATTCTTTGATCTGTTCCCAGGTAAATCCACTGCTTTGCGATTCTGCTGTTCTTTGCGCTGCTGTTTGTTCCGATTCTTTTTCTGTTTTCTTCTGTCTGCGGTCTGTGGCAATATCTACGATCACCCCGGAATCATCTGACTTTTCTTTTCCTGAAACCACATTCTGCCAGGCTGTATCATAAGCTTGAATACCTGCCTGGCGCTTATTTGTTACTTTCGAATAATCATACGGGCTTCCCCCGTCAATTTTGTCTATCATGGCTGTTGTCCCCCATATTTGTTTATTCTAACATCTCCTCAATAAAAATGCCATAGCCTTTTGTCGGATTATTAATATATACATGTGTGACCGCACCGATGATCTTTCCATTCTGCAGGATCGGTGCTCCGCTCATCCCCTGTACGATCCCGCCCGTAGTTGCTAACAGTTCCGGATCTGTTACTTCAAACACAATTTCCCGTTTATCCTTTGACTCACTGTAATTTACTTCTGTGATCGCGATTTCATAATTCTTACGCTGTCCGTTCAATTCACAGACAATCTCTGCTTTTCCGATCTCAATCTCCTGCTTTAATCCGACCGAAACCGGCTCCACATCCGCAAGCTGTACCGGAACCTGTTCCAGTTTTCCCCGGATACCAACCTCCGAATTGCTTCCGATACTGCCAAGATAATACTCTTTGCGGTAGTTGATGACTCCCGTTAGCTCTCCGGGCGTTCCATGTTCTCCTTTCACGATATCTACGATGTCTGTCTGATATAGTGATCCGTCCCGCATCTCAAGCAGCGAACTGGTGTCCGCATCATTCACACCATGCCCCAACGCTCCATAGGAAAGTTCCTCCGTCAGATACGTCATCGTCCCAATTCCCGCAAGATCATCCCGTACCCAGATTCCAAGCTTATAGCTTCCATCCTCGGAAAGCACCGGAGTTACAAACACATCGATCATTTCTTCTTTTCTTCGTATACCGAGATCTATTTTGTCTGTTCCGCAGTCATTTACCAGCTTTGCAAGTTCTTTTTTATTTGAAACATTTTTTCCATTGACAGAACAGATATAATCCCCGCTCTTTATCAGTGTGGCTGCCGGCTCATGGCTGATACCGTCGGTTCCTGATATGCTTCCGGTGCCGATCACAAGGATACCGTCCGTCTTGACATAGATCCCGATCGGCAGTCCACCCGGCACTAACTGTTTCTCCTCCACGACATGTACCTCTACCTGTTTTACGGGTATGACGCCAAATAATTTGCAGGTCATGGAAAATCCCGTACTCGTGCCATCCGTGATCTGATAAACCTCATCTTTCTTTATCCGGATCTCTTCATTCCCTGCCTGCGGTGCCATATTGTCAAAAACATCCAACACTTTATCTTCTGCCGTCATCGTGACTGGAACATCAAAGTCAAACTGCCCCTCTTCTCCGGCGATCACATTAATCTCACCCGGAATCTCATTTTCCAGTGAATACCATGCAAAAAAAAGCAGTGCAAAAAATCCTGCCTCTGCAATTTTTTGTATTCCCTTTTGTATCTTTGCAAGCATAAATCCACATCCTATCCCACTGTATTTTCCTCGTCCCATTACAAAAAAGGAGATATGAATCTCCATATCTCCTTTTAGTATGTGAATTTTACTTTTTTTCAGTCTTGGATTTTTTTTCATGTAATGCTAATTCTTTCATTTCGCGCGCACTCTCCAAAACTCGATCGGTAATTGCCACGCCGCCGATCATACGTGCCAGTTCGGACACGCTTTCTTCCATCTCAAGCGGCCGTATCGTGGAAACTGTATTTTTTCCAAATACTGCTTTTTCAATCAAAAAATGCACATCCGCCATCGCTGCGATCTGCGGCAGATGCGTAATGCAGATGACCTGATGCCTTTTTCCGATCACATTCATTTTTTCAGATACCATCTGCGCTGTCCGCCCGCTGATACCGGCATCGATCTCATCAAAGATCAGTGTCCCGATGGAATCATTTTCCGCAAGCACCGCCTTCATCGCAAGCATGATTCTGGAAAGTTCACCGCCGGAAGCAACTTTCGAGAGCGGCTTTAGCGGTTCTCCCGGATTTGTGGAGATTAAAAACTCCGCCTCATCCATTCCATTTCCATTGAAGGTGTCCGCCTCGCTAAACTCCATAGAAAAACGGACATCCAGAAAGTTTAAGTCGATCAGTGCCGCCTGCACTTCTGCTGTCAGCTTTTTTGCATATTTTTTTCGGATCTCTGATACCTGCACACAATCTGAAAGAAATACTTTCTCTGCCCTTTTTTGTTCTTCCCTCAGCCGCTCAACATAGACATCATGATCTTTCAGCTGTTCGATCTTCTCTTCGCGCCTGTGCTGTCCTTCCAAAATCTGCTCTAATGTATCTCCATATTTTGATTTCAAATGATTGATGAGATCCAAACGCTTTTCCGTCTCAAAGAAATGTTCCTCATCAAAATCTGCCTCTTGCAAATAATCTGAGACCTCCCGGTTAAAATCACTGAGCAGATTATCAATCTCAAGCAGTTCTTCTGAAAATCCCTGTACGGTCTGATCAAAATCAGCAACTGCAGAAAGCTCCCGCAGTGAACGAGAGATCAGATCGGATGCTCCATCCGCTCCACCCTTGGTGTATTCATATGCATGACCCAGTGCCTCTACGATCTTTTTACCATTAGCAAACTTTCGATAATCACACTCTAACGCTTCATCCTCTCCGGGTGTCAGTTGCGCCTCCGCAATCTCCTGCCATTCATACTCTAAAAATGAGAGTTCCCGCAGTCTCTGCTCCTCATCCATAGAACTATTTTCCAGTTCTTCCGTGATCGTGCGATAGGATCTGTAATCTTTTTTCAATTTTTCCTTCGGCTTTAAAAGCTCCGCTTTTGCATAATCATCCAGAATCTCAAGATGCTTTTTCTTTGATAAGAGAGACTGATGTTCATGCTGTCCGTGAATATCAATGAGCAGTGCAGCAGCCTCCTTCACTCTGGAAGCCGGAACGGTCTCTCCGTTGATCCTTGCCACACTGCGTCCGCCGGAGATCTTTCTGCTCATGATGAGCATATCTTCCTCCAATGGAATATCCATTGCTTCCAGCGCCGCCTTTACGCTCTCATCTGTCACCTCGAAGATCAGTTCCACCAATGCTGCATCAGCATTCTCCCGCAGCATTTCTTTTTGCACTTTCCCCCCCAGTGCAAGATTTATGGAACCGATAATAATCGATTTTCCAGCACCGGTCTCACCGGAAAGAATGTTTAATCCCTCTCCAAACTCAACTTCTGCCTCATCAATCAGTGCAAGATTTTTTACATGTAAGCTGCGTAACATATACTCTCCTTTTTCTTTTCGTTCCCCTTTGCCTTACTGCTCTAACAGTTTACGGAGTCTTCCCATCAAAGAAACAGTATCATCCACGGTGCGAACCGCACACATGATCGTATCGTCTCCGGCAATACTTCCCACGATCTCATGACAATCCATATGATCAAGTGCCGCAGCCACTGCCATTGCCATGCCGGATACTGTTTTGATGATCAGTATATTTTGTGCCATATCCATCGATACAAATCCTTCGCGGAATACTCTGGTATACTTTCCGGTCAGATCTTCGGATGTCTCATTCAACGCCACATATTTTTGTTTTCCGCTGTTTAATGCCACCTTGGTAAGCTTGAGTTCACGGATATCACGCGAAACGGTCGCCTGCGTAACATGGTAGCCTTCTTTCTCCAACTGTGCGGAAAGTTCTTCCTGCGTCTCTATGTCATTTTTCTGGATCAATTCTAATATTTTTGCATGTCTGCTTGTTTTCATATATCCCTCCATCAGGCATAAGTATGCATTTTCCTTCTGAGTATCTCAAGAAAACTTATTCTGCTCAACTTTAAAATCTGCGTATTGGTTTTTGCCTTGTGAATCACGATCCGGTCTCCCACTTCCAGATGCACCGGATTATCCCCGTCAAAACTGACTTCTACTTCTTCATCCTTCTCGCTTCGCCTCTGTCCGATCTCAATAACAATCTCATCCTCTGCGCTCAACACAATACTTTTGGAATTTAAGGTATGGGAATTGATCGGAGTGATCAAGATCAGGCTTGCCTGCGGATCTACGATCGGCCCGCCTGCCGACATATTGTATGCAGTAGAACCGGTTGCAGTCGACGCAATGATACCGTCTGCCATAAACTCTGAAAGATATTCCCCATTGACGTAAACGACCAGATTTACAATCTGAAGTGCCCCGCTCCGATGAATGACAATATCATTCAGTGCGGCCGTCTCTCCTGACTTACTGCCGTCTTTCACCGCATATCCGCTTAACATCATGCGGTGTTCTAACACATAATCATCGGCAAACATCCGTTCAATGGCATCATACACATTTTCTTCTTCCAATTCACAGAGATACCCCAGATTGCCGTGATTGACCCCGACAAGCGGCAGTTTTAAAGACACGGTATCCCTGGCTGCCCGGATCAATGTACCGTCTCCGCCGATCACAAGTATACATTCTGTATCTTTTGGTATCGCTTCCAGCGAAAGCGGACAATTTCCGCGTCCCGGCATGACACTCACCTGATAGGAACAGTTTCCGCCTTTCAGCCGGATATAATCACATATCTTTTTGGTCAGTTTCAGATCTTCATCCTTGACTGCATTGGTGATGACATAAAAATTTTTCATAACTATGCAAGCTCCGCATGTGCCGCTTCCACTACGACATCAATATCCACGGACTCCTCCTTTGCCCCATCTGTACCATTTTCAAGATATACCAGATATTCAATATTTCCTTCCGGTCCTTTGATCGGGGAAAATTCCAGATTCCGTACTAAAAATCCGAGGTCAAGTGCAAAGTCAATCACCTTTTCAATGACCTCTTTATGTACCTTTTTATCACGCACCACGCCTTTTTTCCCGACTTTTTCCCTGCCTGCTTCAAACTGCGGTTTGATCAGACAGACCATCTGTCCGTCTTCTTTTAACAGTGCCTGTGCCGGTCCAAGTACCTTGGTCAGCGAAATAAAAGAGACATCGACCGAAGCAAAATCTAACCGGTCATCAATGTCTTCCGGCGTCACATAGCGGATGTTCGTTTTTTCCATGCATACCACACGCGGATCCTGTCTTAATTTCCATGCAAACTGTCCGTACCCGACATCAACCGCATAAACCTTGATCGCACCATTTTGCAGCATACAATCGGTAAAACCTCCTGTGGATGCCCCAATATCCATGCATATTTTTCCATCCAGCGTCACGCCGAAATTTTTCATTGCCTTTTCCAGTTTCAGCCCGCCGCGGCTCACGTATTTTAAAGTGGAGCCGTGAATCTCGATCTTTGCCTCCGTATCAAAATTCGTTCCTGCCTTATCCTCACGCTGACCATCAACAAATACATTGCCTTCCATGATCATGGTCTTCGCTTTTTCTCTTGAGACAGCCAGTCCCCTGTTTACCAATAATACATCCAGTCTTTCTTTCATAAATCCCACTTTTCTCTTTATAAATA
>CAYMCM010000064.1:0-13109 GCA_964388945.1 uncultured Roseburia sp. | reverse complement strand
AGACAACTGGGAGGTTGTCTGGGGAGTGGCAGGTGTTCAGGTTACTTTGATGGGAAGTGAGCAGGATGACCAGGTGTTACAGATTATGTATGATGGTGTGGAAGAATTTTCCGGTTACAGTGAAGAACGAATTACAGCAGAAATAGAAAAGCGTTATGGAAGCATCAAAGCTTGTGGTAAGGAGGGGGAAATCTATTGTTATGATACAGGGGAGTTTTCTTTTTTCGTGCAGAATGATTTGGTGATGAGTGACAATTATAAAATGGAGTATTATCGCTATTTGACGGATGCTTATTTTGCAGGGAAAAATCGTCCATACGAGTATAAGGAAAAGGGAAAGGGAATAGAAAAGTCTTACACGCCGATTATCGCATTAAATTCATCCGGCAGTGAGGAAAAGGAGTGGTTTTGTTCAGATGTTACAAACTGGTTACTTTATGTGCTGAAAGAACTTCCCTATGAGGAAAATGAACAACTTTATCAGAGGATAAAAATTGGTTATGGGGATAAAACATATGATTATCAGTTCAAATCCATGCAAAACTTTTCAGAGGAAAATATTTCGGATGTATACAATGATTTATATGATTTTGTAGAAAAAATATCGGCGGAAAACTATGAGGAAAAAATAACGGAAAACGAAGAGGTCAAAGAAGAAACAGAGAGCATGGAATTGACAGACGAAATAATACAATTATATTTGTCGTTTGAGCCGGATTGCAGCTATGAAAATACCGATGGAGTAGAGTACCGGATGATTCCGGTTGACCGAGCGTGCGGCAGCAGTTACTATGTGTTGATCGTTACTGCGGATGGTGGAAAGAGTGCAGATATGGTCAATTTGGATCCTTATTTGGGCAGTGGGGGAGAGGCAGAATGGATTAGCTTTTTACAGGATGGACAAATAGGATTTTCTTGTCTGACTTATAGTGGAGGAGCGTATGGAAGTCTTTACCGGACGGAAGATGGAGGCAGGAGTTTTGAAAACGTAGAATATCCTTCTGCCAAAGTAAAACTTTCGGATGGAACTTATTATAATCCGTTTGTTGTGCCGGAAAAAGTTTACGAAAAAGAAGGAATACTTTACATGGAAGCAGGACAGGGGGTAGACGGAGATTATTATGGAGAGGAAGGGTTCTGCAATGGTTTGTACGAATCTGAGGACAATGGGAAGACTTGGGATTATGTAAAGGAAATCGCCGTTGAGTGATAAGGGAGAAATATTTTATGAATTTCCACATGGAGTTTTAAATAACTGGTAAGCTCAATCGTCAAAGAAGCGTATTTCCAAGCGATACAGCCCTGTTGAAAGCGCTGTGTTTAGCGACTTTTGAAGCTGCGAAAAAGTGGACCTCAAGGATCCGGAACTGGGGTCAGGTATATGGTGAACTCAGCATTATGTATGAATTTTGTTGTGTGGTGTTGTTCGTAGTGGTCATGTAAAATCTGCCGTTGCAAAAGCGTATGGTTGGGGCAAAAACCCCTCCGGAGCTTTCAACCTTGTTTAGCATAACCTGCTCTTTCCTTGTAAGTACGTGTCCTATCTGCGTCCAGTTTACAAGGTCATCACTTTCGAAGAGAGGAACACCCGGAAAATATTGAAAAAAGTATACGGTACTTTTTTGACTTCAAATACGGGAAGAATTGGAGAATCAAAAAGAAATTGCAGCTTCGAAGAGAGGATAAAGCAGGTACATTGTTTTATAAGCATATAGCACTTTATGAAAAACCTTCAATATACTATTTATACAGAAGCGTATATTGGGAGGATTATTATGTGCGAAAATGAAAATATTTTAACGGATGTCTGCAGCTTTCGGGATGTACAGCCCATCATGATGGATCTGCCGTATCCAGCCATACGAGTCAGAGAGAAAAATCAGGAGTATGCAAATATACTCAGTTTTGATTATTGCGGTTCCGTCTCGGAGCTGTCTGCGATTACACAGTATATCAATAACGAAAATCGTCTTTCCTGTGGAAGATGCGGTTTGGCAAAGACCATTCTTGGGATTGCAACAGCAGAAATGATCCATCTGCAGAAATTAGGACAGTTGATCTTTCTGCTGGGCGGTACGATTGATTTTTGTGTCAGAAATCGCGGAGGAAAGCGGCAGTTATGGACGCCGCAATACCTGAATATACCGGAAAATATAAGAAAAATGCTGTTGGCTGATATAGAAGCGGAAAAAGCAGCCATAAATCAATATCGCAGACATATGAGCATGATAAAGGATAATTACGTCAACGCAGTATTGGCAAGGATCATTCAGGATGAGGAGTATCATATCATGATATTGCAGGTGCTGGTGAAAGAATTGTAGGAAATCCCTTGACATATCAAAAGAAAAGTTTTCTTGCTATTTTTCACGGAGATGTTACAATGAAAAACAGCAGGAGGAATTTTTAGATGCAGAATAAATTTAGAAAAACAATCTATGCCTGTTTTATCGGTTATATCGTACAGGCAATCGTAAATAATTTTGTGCCGTTATTATTTCTTACATTTGAAAAAAGTTACGGCATCCCACTTAGTCAGATCACAATGCTGATCACCATAAACTTTGGCGTGCAGCTATTCATTGACCTTTTGTCCGCAGGATTTGTGGATCGGATCGGGTATCGGGCTTCGATCCTGATCGCACATATATGTGCGGCACTCGGACTGCTCGGGCTTGTCATTTTGCCGGAACTTTTGCCTAGTGCATTTGCCGGGCTTTTGATCGCAGTCATTATTTATGCCGTGGGCGGTGGACTGATCGAGGTACTGATCAGTCCGATTATGGAAAGCTGTCCGACCGATAATAAAGAAAAAGCAATGAGTCTGTTACATTCCTTTTATTGTTGGGGGCATGTGGCGGTCGTATTGCTCTCAACGCTGTTTTTTTTGGTGTTTGGAATTGAAAACTGGAAAATACTGACCGTTCTTTGGGTGATCGTTCCGGCAGGAAATGTGTTTGTCTTTGCAAAAGCACCGCTGGCTCCGCTTGTGGAAGAGGGAGAGAGTGGCCTGTCTTTGCGGGATTTATGCAGACAGAAGGTATTCTGGCTGCTCATGCTCATGATGCTGTGTGCGGGTGCGAGTGAACAGTCGGTCAGCCAGTGGGCATCTACCTTTGCGGAAAAAGGGCTTGGCGTGAGCAAGACATTAGGTGATCTTGCAGGACCGATGGCATTTGCAGTGCTCATGGGCAGTGCCAGGGCATTTTATGGAAAATTTGGCGAAAAGCTGGATCTGGATCGCTTTATGCTTGGCAGCAGTGCGCTCTGTGTGGTGTCGTATCTATGCATTTCGCTGGCACCAAGCCCAGTTATTTCGCTGATCGGCTGTGCGGTCTGTGGACTTTCCGTGGGGATCATGTGGCCGGGAACGTTCAGTAAGGCATCTGCATCCTTAAAAAACGGCGGAACGGCAATGTTTGCGCTTTTAGCGCTGGCAGGTGATCTTGGATGTTCGGGAGGTCCCACCTTAGTTGGAAGTGTTTCGAGTGCGGCATCGGAAAACTTGAAAGTCGGGATACTGGCAGCAATCATATTTCCGATCCTGCTGATGGCAGCAATCAAAATGCTTGGGAGGAAAGGATCTTGAATATCAATGAAATAGCAAAACTGGCTGGAGTTTCCCGTGCGACAGTCTCTCGTTATCTGAATGAAGGCTATGTCAGTGAGGAAAAGCGGGAGCGGATTAAAGCGGTGATCGATCAGACCGGTTATCAGCCCTCCAGTCAGGCACAGACGCTCCGCACGAAGAAAACGCGTTTGGTGGGTGTAATCCTGCCGAAAATTAATTCTGATACAGTAAGCCGGATGGTCGCAGGGATCAGTGATGTGCTATCCAAAAGCGGTTATCAGCTTCTGCTTGCAAATACGAACAATGATACCGCAGAGGAACTGAAATATTTAAATCTGTTTAAAGACAATCAGGTCGACGGCATTTTGTTCATTGCGACGATCTTTACCACACGGCATAAAAAGCTCTTAAAAGAATGCCGGGTGCCGGTCGTTTTGTTAGGACAGCATCTGGACGGATATTCGTGCGTATACCATGATGATTATCATGCAGCGGAGCAGATTACGGAGCTTCTGCTGGAGAAAGCAACAGTGCCCGGATTTATCGGTGTTACCGATAAAGACGAGGCGGCGGGCTTAATGCGCCGGAAAGGATTTGAGGCAGCAGTCCGGGGAAAAAATCTGTGCTGTCCGCCGGAGCAGATGGCGGAGGCGCAGTTTACCATAGAATCCGGATATGAACAAATGAAAGAACTGCTGGAGCGGGCACCAAAGATCGATGCGGTGTTCTGTGCGACAGATAACATTGCGATCGGAGCCATGCGGTATTTAAAAGAAATCGGGAGAACGATCCCACAGGAGATACAGATTGCCGGGATTGGAGACACACCGCTCGCCGGGCTGGTAGAACCGGCACTTTCCACGGTACACCTGTATTACAAGACCGCGGGGGCAGAGGCGGCAGCCATGCTTGTTGAGCGCATGGAAACAGAGGGTGCGATCAGCAAGGAAATCAAAATGGGATTTGAGATCAAAAAGAAGGATTCCATTCAATAAAAGATGCAAAAGGAGCCGGGAAGGCTCCTTTTTTGGATATTGTGTATGAAATCAGGACAAAGAATTTGTGAAAGTTATCAATTTACAGCGGATATATTTGACGATATAATATAAACAAGATGTGAGAACGATTTCATATAAAATGAAATAAAATCACATAAGAAAACAAGAAAAATAAGGAAAAGAAGTGTAAGAACGATAACAGAAAGAGAGGGAAAGTATATGGATTACAGAAGTGTGGCAAAAGAAATCTATACATGCATTGGCGGACGGGAAAATATAGTATCTGCGGCACACTGTGCGACCAGACTGCGTCTGGTCATTGCGGACAATAAGAAATGTTCCAAAGAAAAGTTAGAAGCGATCGAGGGGGTAAAAGGCGTATTCGAAGCGTCGGGACAGCTTCAGATCATTCTCGGAACGGGAACTGTCAATAAGGTTTATGATGAATTTATCGCGATCGCCGGGATCACGGCGGCAAGCAAAGAGGAAGTGAAGCAGGCGGCAGCGGCAAAACAAAACATTTTCAAACGGATGATAAAAACACTCGGAGATGTTTTTGTGCCGATCATTCCGGCGATCGTTGCAAGCGGTCTTTTGATGGGACTGTTAGAGGGACTCAGCAAAATGTTTCCGGCAATGGCAGATTCCGGGTCATATACGATCGTTCATCTGTTCAGCAACGCGGCGTTCGTGTTCCTGCCGATCCTGATCGGGATCAGTGCGGCACGGGTATTTGGCGGAAATATCTTTCTTGGGGCAGTCATCGGTATGATCATGATCCACACGGATCTGTTAAATGCCTGGTCGGTCGCAACAGCAGATGCAATCCCGACAGCGGATGCGTGGTTTGGACTTTACAGCATAAGACTGGTTGGTTATCAGGGACATGTGATTCCGGTTGTGATCGCAGTCTGGTTTATGTCGATGCTTGAAAAGAAACTGCATAAGATCGTGCCGGAGATGATCGATCTGTTTGTGACTCCGCTGGTGACGGTGCTTGTGACTGGATATTGCACACTGACGATTTTTGGACCGGTATTTTCCTGGGTGGAAAACGGCGTGCTTGCCGGAGTAAAAATGTTGATCACCATGCCGTTTGGAATCGGCTCGGCACTTGCCGGAGCGGTCTATGCACCGACTGTTGTGGCTGGCGTGCACCATATGTACAATGCACTGGAGGCGGGCATGCTCAGTGCAGACGGAATTGATATCTGGATGCCGATCGCGACAGCGGCAAATGTGGCTCAGGGTGCGGCGGCACTTGCGCTGGCAGTCAAAACAAAAGACCAGAAGTTAAAAGGAATGGCATTACCGGCATCACTTTCCGCATTCCTCGGTATTACAGAACCGGCGATCTTTGGTGTGAATCTCCGTTATATGAAATGCTTTGCAGCAGGCTGTATTGGCGGAGCGGCAGGAGGACTTGCTGCAGGGATCACCGGTGTCGGTTCGACAGCATACGGGATCACCGGCTTGTTTGGCTATCTGATCACAACGGATTATGTATTGCAGTACACACTGGTCATGGCAGTTTCCTTTGCGGTTTCGTTCGCGTTATCCTGGCTGTTTTTCCATGATGGAAAAGCAGAAGGAATACAAAAGGAAACGGCGTTGGAAGAAGTGAAAGCAGAACAGCAGAATGTGACCGCTTGTGAGGATTATGCAGTATATAGCCCGGTCAAGGGAAAGGTTGTTCCGCTCTCGGAAGTAAAGGACGCGACATTTGCATCAGAGGCGCTTGGCAAGGGCATTGCCATCGTGCCGGAGGAAGGTGTGGTCTATGCACCGTTTGACGGAGTGGCTGAGATGGTGTTTGATACCAGACATGCGTTAGGTTTAAATAATGGCAAAGGGATTGAACTTCTGATCCACGTCGGTTTAAATACCGTGGAACTGGATGGGAAATATTATGAAACACATATCAAAGACGGTGACCGCATAAAGGTTGGGCAGAAACTTTTGACATTTGATATGGAAGGAATCAAAAATGCAGGCTATGATCTGACAACACCAGTCATTGTGACCAATTCCGATGACTGGAAGCAAGTGCACACGGAGAAGATGGGAAAGACGATGGTATCAGAGAAAATAATTACCGTAGAGTAAGGTGGTGTGGTAAAATGAACGTAATGACAGAGACACTGATTCCGTGGATACAGGAACAGGAGAAAAAGACAAAAGCGTTACAAGGGGCAGAGTGGAGTACACGTTTTCACATCATGCCTCCGGTTGGATGGCTGAATGATCCGAACGGACTTTGCTTTTATCAGGGACAGTATCATTTCTTTTTTCAGTATGCACCGTTTGATGCAAAAGGCGGACTGAAATTCTGGGGACATATGACCAGCCCGGATATGATGCACTGGACGTATCAGGGTGTGCCTCTTTTTCCGGACAGCCCGTATGATTGTCATGGGGTATATTCCGGATCGGCATTTACGGAGGATGGGACGCTGGAGCTGTTTTATACGGGAAATATCAAGCTGGATGGGGATTACGATTATATCATGGATGGCAGGGAAGCAAACGTGATTTATACAGCGAGCCGTGACGGCGTTCATTTTACCGGAAAAAAATGTCTGCTTACCTCGTATGATTATCCGAAAGATTATACCAGGCATGTGCGCGATCCTAAAGTATTCCGTGAAAATGACAAGTACTGCATGGTATTGGGCGGACGAAAGGCTGGGGATCAGGGAGCGGCGCTCCTCTATGAATCTCTGGATAAAATGCACTGGAAGTTTAAAAAAGAGCTTTCGACCAAAAGAGCATTTGGTTATATGTGGGAATGTCCGGATATGTTCTGGCTGGATGGGAAAAGAGTGCTTTCAGTTTCGCCGCAGGGCTTAAAAAGAGAAAATTTCCGAAATCAAAATGTTTATCAGTCGGGTTATTTTGTGCTCAAAGATGGCGGAGTACCGGAGGCGGATGATTTTACAGAATGGGATATGGGCTTTGATTTTTATGCACCGCAGACCTTTTTAGATCCAAAGGGAAGGCGTATTCTGGTCGGATGGGCAGGACTGCCGGATATTGAGGAAGAGTATTTCAATCCCACAGTTGCATTCGGCTGGCAGCATGTGCTTACGACACCGCGTGAACTTTCGGTGAAAAACGGCAGAGTGGTGCAGACTCCGGTAGAAGAAGTGTATGCACTGCGGAAAAATGAAAGGATGCCGGAGCGCGGACAAGAAATCGAGATCCCCGGCGGATGCTTTGATCTGGAGCTTATGGAACTTTCGGATGCGCCGATTCGGATCACGCTCGAAAAAGAATGTATCATGAGCTATCAGAACGGAGTGTTTACGCTTGCATTTTGGGCAGGAACAGATTCGGATATTGGCTGCGGCAGAAAGGTTAGACGTGCAAAAATGGAGTATCTGAGGGAATTGCGCATATTGTCGGATGAGTCGCTGCTCGAAATTTATATAAACGGAGGAGAGACTGTGTTTACCACGAGATATTATCCGGATGGGGAAAAAAGAAGTATCTGCGTGGAGGCAGATGGAAGGTGCAGACTTTTCGAACTGGCACTGTAACGGAACAAAGAAAGGAGATTTCGTATGAAGCAATATGATGTAGTTGCATTGGGAGAACTGTTGATCGATTTTACGCAAAATGGGATAAGCCCGCAGGGAAATCCGCTGTTTGAGGCAAATCCGGGAGGTGCTCCCTGCAATGTGCTTGCCATGCTGACCGGGCTTGGTGACCGCACGGCATTTATCGGAAAAGTCGGAAATGACGGCTTTGGACATCAGTTAAAAGACGCACTTGCAGAAGTTGGGATCGGGACGGAAGGGCTTTGTATGGACGATACGGTACATACCACGCTTGCGATCGTGCAGACGAAAGCGGATGGCGACCGGGATTTTTCATTTTACCGGAAACCGGGGGCAGACATGATGCTTACAGAAGATGAGATAAATCCAAAGCTGCTTGCCGACTGCCGTATCTTTCATTTTGGTTCACTTTCGATGACGGATGAGTTGGTGCGCCGGGCAACGAAGCGTGCCGTACAGACAGCAAAAGAGGCAGGAGCCATAATCTCTTTTGATCCGAACCTGCGTCCGCCGCTCTGGGATTCGCTGGATACGGCGAAAGAACAGATCAGCTACGGGATGGAGCAGTGTCAGATCTTAAAGATCTCAGATGATGAGATTGTCTGGTTTACTGGGGAGACGGATTACGAAAAAGCGGCGCGCAGACTGCAGGAGGAATTTGATATTCCGCTCGTTTTTGTGTCGCTTGGAAGTAAAGGGAGTCAGGCATACGGCAAAGAGATCTCTGCGTTTGCAGAACCGTTTTTGCAGGAAGGTACGATCGAGACGACTGGAGCAGGAGATACCTTTATGGGCTGTATGCTGCATCAGTTGTTAAAGAAAGGTACGCTTGATCTTTCGGCAGAAGAACTCAGTGAAATGCTGAAATTTGCCAATGCGGCGGCGTCTTTGATCACAACCAAAAAAGGCGCGCTTCGGGTGATGCCGAAAGCGGAAGAGATCTGTGCGCTGATCGCAGAAAGAATATAAAAAATATTGATGATGAAGGACGGGCGAAACAAATCCCGTCCTTTTTGTTTCCAAAAATGTACAGAGAGATTTTGATGGCAGATACGAATGAAATGTGATAAGATAGCAAAAAAGGAGATAGAATGCATGAAAAATATATACGATTGTTATACATTAAGCAACGGAGTAAACATTCCGTGCATGGGATTTGGAACCTATAAGGCGGCAGAAGGTGATAATGCCGATATTATAAAAACAGCGATAGAAGCGGGTTACCGTTATTTTGACACGGCTTCCTTTTATGGAACGGAATGCCGTCTCGGAGAGGCACTGACACAAAGTGGGATCAGACGTGAGGAATTCTTCCTGGCATCCAAAGCATGGAAGACCGAGATGGGGTATGAAGCGGTCAAAGAGGCGTTTGAACGGACACTGGAAAATCTAAAAACCGATTATCTGGATCTGTATCTGATCCATTGGCCGCTTCCTGCACCGGAAGCAGCGGACTGGCAGGAACTGGATACGGATACCTGGCGTGCGATGGAGGAGCTTTACCGTGCGGGCAGAGTGCGTGCAATCGGGCTTAGTAATTTTCTGCCGCATCATATTGAAAATCTGCTGGGACACTGTGAGGTGATGCCGATGGTGGATCAGCTGGAACTGCATCCGGGCTATATGCAGGAAGCGGCAGTGCATTACTGCATGGAACACGATATTCAGCCGCAGGCATGGAGTCCGCTGGGCAGGACACGGGTGTTAAAAGATGAACTGATCGGACGGCTGGCGGAAAAATACGGAGTTTCACCGGCAAGACTCTGTCTGCGTTATGAATTGCAAAAGGGGATCATTCCGCTTCCGAAATCATCGACAATGGAGCGCATGAAAGAAAATCAGGATGTTTTTTCTTTTGAGATCGAAACCGAGGATATGTACCGGATTGATACAATGCCGCAGACCGGATGGTCGGGAGAACATCCGGATCGGAAACGTGAAATGCAGAAGGTGCAGGCATAAATATAGAACATGAAAAGCGAGAGGAAAAGAAAGCAGGAAGAAGAACATGGAGACAGAAAAGAAAAAGGAATGTGCACTTCTTATTATAGAGCGTTTGAAAGAAGCGTATCCGGATGTGGGATGTACACTGGATTATAATGAGGCGTGGAAGCTTTTGGTCAGTGTGCGTCTGGCGGCACAGTGTACCGATGCGCGTGTAAATGTAGTCGTGCAGGGATTATATGAAAAATATCCGAGTGTGGAGGCGCTGGCAAAGGCAGATGCGGCAGATATTGAAGCAATCGTAAAGCCGTGCGGTCTTGGGCGCAGCAAGGCAAGAGACATCAGTGCCTGTATGAAGATACTGTATGAACAATATGGTGGAAAAGTGCCGGAAGATTTTGATGCGCTGTTGAAACTGCCCGGTGTCGGACGTAAGAGTGCGAATCTGATTATGGGAGATGTATTTCACAAACCGGCGATCGTGACGGATACTCATTGCATCCGCCTGACAAACCGGATGGGACTGGTGGATCAGATCAAAGATCCGAAGAAAGTGGAGATGGCTCTCTGGAAATTGATCCCGCTGGAAGAAGGCAGTGACTTCTGCCATAGACTGGTATATCATGGGCGGGAGGTCTGTACCGCGCGGACAGCACCGTATTGTGATAAGTGCTGTCTTTCTGACATCTGTCCGAAGATCGGTGTAAATAAATAGTACGGATCAGATATTATTGCTGTCATCGGTGTCCAGATTTGAGGTATCGTCCTCTCCAAAGACATCATCCACACGAAAAACCTGACTTTCTGCTTTTTTGGCAAGCTCTTCGGCGCGGGCTTCCATGTCGCGCAGTTTTCGCTTCATGTGTGGATAGGTGGTGAGGTCTTTGTAGACAAAATAAACGGCAGAAAGAAACAAAAAGCAGCAGAGCAGTGTGGTAAAACGATTTCCGACGCCGATCAATGGGAGTGCTTTATAAAGTGTGGCACCGCTTCCGACCAGAGATACAACGGTGCGCAGGTAAGAGAGGTGCGTCCGGTTGACCGCCAGCAGAGAGTTGGTCAATGCGAGATCGGTACGGATCTTCGCAAACTCGGTGCGTTCCATGGCAAGCCGGTTCTGGTTAAAGGCAAGTGCCTCGTTCGTGTCCATAGATTCCGGAATCTCGCGTGAGATGTCGGGATCTATTTCTATATTCAGACTGATATTAGAAGTGGAGCGGTGATTCTTTGGTGTAAACATACAGACCTCTCATTCATAAAATTATTTTTGTATACAGATAACAAAAAAGTCCCGAAAACTCAGGACTTCTAAAAAATAATGCGGAAGATGGGACTTGAACCCACACGACTGCAATAGCCACAAGATCCTTAGTCTTGCTCGTCTGCCAGTTCCGACACTTCCGCATTTATGAAAAACATATATGTTCCTCACAACAAAGACTATCTTACACGATTACAGCGCAGTTGTCAACAACTTTTTTACTTTTTGTATAACTTTTTTCGGTGTGAAGTGAAAAGTTTATTTCCACTTTGAAAGAATCAAAAAGGCTCATCCTATTTCGCTCCGCCACTGCATTTTCCGCCATGTGGACAGTTTCCGGCTGCCGGACAGCCAATACAGCGTACGCCTTTTTTCTTTTCTTTCCTAATATATAGGATTGCTGCCCCAACAATGATAACCAATATGCCCAAAATAATAAAATCTAACATTTCTTCACTCCCAATTTTCTGATGCGAAATCAAGCCGCCAAGCCTTCTTTCGATTCCAATATTTCTTTTCTGATCAATATACACCAAAGTGACTACAGTCACTTTAAATAAGGATACTGCAGTCACTCTTTGCGGTCAACTATTTTTCTAATGCATATTCAGCACTCAAGTTCTTGTTTGTTTTCTGAATCAGGCAAACAACAACTGCAACCATTGCTGCAACTGCGATCAAGCTCGGTACAAAGCCTGCACCTACGCCGCCTGTTGTGATCAATGTACCAATCTGGTAAATGAAGAATGCGATTGTATATCCTGTTCCCATCTGTAAAGCGATGCCGCCCCAGAACCACTTCTTATCCCGCATTTCTGAATTCATTGCACCCAAAGCCGCAAAGCAAGGCGGTGTATAAAGGTTAAACATCAAATATGCAAGTGCTGCAACCTTTGTAAGTGCCATGGTGGTTGCTACTACGTTACCGTCACCTACCAAAGCCAACTCCTCTGTGTCAATGAAGGCGGTCAGACCGTAACACACGGCTAATGTACCAACCACATTTTCCTTTGCGATGAAGCCTGTAACTGCCGCTGCTGCAAGCTGCCATGCTGCAATACCTACGATTGGAACGAGCAATACTGCAATCGGAGAAGCGATAGAAGCCAAAATAGAAGTATTTTCCATTCCTTCCTCTACAACGCTGAGGTTCCATGTAAAGGTCTGCATAATCTGTACTACTGCGTTACATACCAAAATAATAGTACCTGCCTTGATGATATATGCTTTACCACGGGAGATCATGGAAAGTGCAGCTCTCTTTAAGCTCGGAACCTTGTATTCCGGAAGCTCTACGATAAAGAAGGATTTGCGATATTTATGACCAGTAATCTTGTTTACGAGCAACGCACCAAGTAAGATCAACAGAATACCTACAAAGTACATAACCGTACCAACCCATTCTGCGTTCGGGAAAAATGCTCCTACGAACAATGCAATAACAGGAAGCTTTGCGCCACATGGCATGAAAGGTGTGAGCATTGCTGTTGCTCTGCGCTCTCTTTCATTTCGAATGGTACGGCAAGCCATAATACCCGGGATTGCGCAGCCTGTACCGATAACCATAGGAATAACAGATTTACCAGAAAGTCCTACTCGCTTAAAGATCGGGTCAAGCACAACCGTCGCACGTGCCATGTAGCCGCAGTCCTCCAACAATGCAATCAGGAAATACATTACCATTACAAGCGGCAGGAAACCTACAACGGCACCCACACCACCAATGATACCATCTACCAATAAAGACTGTAAAAATGGATTTGCCTCCTCTACAA
>CAYMCM010000063.1:0-13135 GCA_964388945.1 uncultured Roseburia sp. | reverse complement strand
TGGAACAGTACAGCGTCATTATTATAAACACTTAAAAGGCGAAGAAACATCTACAAACTCCGTTGCCACGATTTTTGCATGGAGCGGAGCACTTAGAAAACGCGGTGAACTGGATAAAATTCCGGAGCTTATGGAGTTTGCAGATAAACTGGAAAAGGCTTGCCTTTCTACCATTGAATCTGGTAAAATGACAAAGGATCTGGCACTGATCACCTCACTGTCTGATCCGACCGTATTAAACAGCGAGAATTTTATTAAAGCAATAAGAGAAACATTAGAGGCATCCCTTTCCTAACTGGAAGGGATGTCCCTTTTAGGAGGAAATTATGATTTTAGCCTGTCAGAACATCAGTAAATCCTTTGGGACAGACGAAATAATAAAAAATGCATCCTTTCACATCGAAGAAAATGAAAAGGCAGCGATCGTTGGGATCAATGGTGCCGGAAAATCGACGCTTTTAAAGATCATCATGCAGGAACTGGATGCGGATGAGGGAATGGTAACGGTTGCAAAAGGAAAGACGATCGGCTATCTGGCACAGCATCAGGAGCAGGATTCGGATAAGACCATCTATGAGGAGGTTCTCTCGGTCAAACAGCCCGTGATCGAAATGGAAAAACGGCTGCGCGCGATGGAGGATGCCATGAACGGCTGTGGGGCAGATGAGATGGAGAAGCTGCTTGCCGATTACAATAAACTGAATCACGAGTTTGAATTACAGGAAGGCTATGCATATAAGAGTGAAGTGATAGGCGTCTTGAAGGGGCTGGGCTTTGACGAAGGAGATTTTGACAAAAAAATGTCAGAACTTTCCGGAGGACAGAAGACCAGAGTGGCTTTGGGACGTCTTTTGGTGACCAAACCGGATATCATTCTTTTAGATGAGCCGACAAACCACCTGGATATGAACTCGATCGCATGGCTGGAGACTTATCTGATGAATTACAAAGGTGCAGTAATCATTGTATCGCATGACCGCTATTTTCTGGATCGCGTTGTGACCAAGGTGATCGAAGTGTTCCAGCATCGTGTATCTGTTTTTCTCGGAAATTATTCCGATTATGCCGTGAAAAAGAAAAGTGCCAGAGAGGCACTGCTGCGGCAGTATTATAATCAGCAGCGGGAGATCAAACATCAGGAAGAAGTTATCACGAAGTTAAAGTCCTTTAATCGTGAAAAATCTATCAAGCGTGCAGAAAGCCGTGAAAAAATGCTGGATAAGATGGAACGCATGGAAAAACCAGTTGAGGATAACACGGATATCCATATCACATTGGAGCCGAATATTGTAAGCGGAAATGATGTGATGAGGGTGGATGGACTGGCGAAGCAGTTTGATGGAAACTATCTGTTTTCGGGGATTGATTTTGAGATCAAGCGCGGTGAACGTGTGGCGCTGATCGGTAATAACGGAACCGGAAAGACAACAATGTTAAAGATCATAAACGGATTGATTGCGCCGGATGGCGGAGAAGTACGTCTCGGAACGAATGTTCACATCGGTTATTACGATCAGGAACATCATGTTCTCCATATGGAAAAAACACTGGTAGAAGAGATCTCAGATGACTATCCGTATTTGAACAATACGCAGATCCGAAATGTCCTTGCGGCGTTTTTATTTACCGGAGATGATGTCTTTAAGCGGATCGGGGATCTGAGCGGCGGTGAACGCGGACGTGTGTCACTCGCGAAGCTGATGCTCTCGGAAGCAAATTTTCTGATCTTAGACGAGCCGACAAACCATTTGGATATTACATCAAAAGAAATCCTGGAATCTGCACTTAATCAGTATACCGGTACAGTCTTTTTCGTATCGCATGACCGTTATTTTATCAATCAGACCGCAACACGCATTTTAGATCTCACTGGAAAGACCGTGGTCAATTATATTGGAAATTACGACTACTATCTTGAAAAACGAGACGAGCAGACAGCAATTCATGTTAGCGGAAATCAGACAGCGCAGGCTGCACCGGAAAAAGCAAGTGCGGTGAAAATGGATTGGGAACAGCAGAAAAAGGAACAGGCAAGGATACGAAAGCAGGAGAATGCCATCAAAAAAGTAGAAGCGGATATTGAGGTAAAAGAGCAGGCAATTGCAGATATTGATGCACAGCTTGCAGATCCGGCGATTGCGACCAATTCGGCAAAACTGAACGAACTTAGCAGTTTGCGGGCAAACGAACAGGAAAAGCTGGATGAACTCTATGAGATGTGGGAAACCTTATCTTCGGAGCTTGGATAAAAATTGTGAAAAATTTGTCGTTATATTTTTGACACATTGACAGTGCGTCTGGAAAAACATATAATAATTACATCAATGGAATGACCAGTCAAGGGGGTACTATCGTGGGAAAAGAGATTTCACAGGCAGTAATTCGCAGAATGCCGCGATATTACAGGTATTTGGGAGAACTGCTCGATGAGGGCGTGGAACGTATTTCTTCCAATGAATTAAGTTCCAGGATGCAGGTGACCGCTTCCCAGATCCGGCAGGATCTGAATAATTTTGGCGGTTTTGGACAGCAGGGTTATGGCTATAACGTGAAATATCTTTACGAGGAAATCGGAAAGATACTGGGATTGAATGAAAAACACAATATTATTGTTATCGGTGCTGGAAATCTCGGACAGGCACTGGCGAACTATGTGAAATTTGAAAAGCTCGGATTTGTGATCATCGGGCTGTTTGATGTGAATCCGGAGTTGAAGGGAACACTGGTTCGCGGGATAGAGGTGCGTATGCTGGATGAACTGGGAGATTTTGTGAAAGATCACAAAGTGGATATCGCAACGCTTACCATGCCGAAAGAAGCGGCGGATTCAGTGGCAGATCTGGTTGTCGGCCTTGGCATACATGCAATTTGGAATTTTGCGCATGTAGATCTGCAGGTACTGGATAAGGACGTTGTGGTAGAGAACGTACATCTCTCGGACAGCCTGATGCAGCTTTCTTATAATATTGTGAAGAGTCATACAAAAGAATAAAACGCAAGGTGCGGATATATGGTGGACAAAAGAGAATTTAAAGAGGCATTGTCCGGCAAGAAAGTGCCGATACTCATCCTGGATCAGAAATGGCATCAGCTTTTTGAACGGAACGGAAAGCCTGCCAGGGTGCAGCGGCTGGAAGATAAGATCACCGGATGGATGACAAAACAGGCACGGGTGAATCAGAACTATCAGGATCTGAAAAAACTGAAAAGTAAACTGATGGACAATATCGTTTTGAATATGAAAGGAACGGAAGAGGATCAGGCGGATACCGTTTCGGCGAAGCGTCTGGGGGAAGACCGCAGGCTGATTGATGAGATCAATGGAAAACTTGCGGATTGTGAAAAAGAACTGGATGAGATCCCGAAAAAAATAGATGAACTGAACCGTACACTGATGTTGGAAACGATGGAATATTGTTACCGTGAGATGAGAAGTAATGCGGAACAGATCAAATTTCTTTCGGACTGGCTTACAAGAACCAGACGGGAGATCAAAAAGAATGTTGTGATCAAACAGAACCGTGAGATCATGAATCGGCAGATGTATGCGTATATGCATGATATCTTCGGCGCGGATGTTATTGATATTTTTGATCTGGAATATAATAAACCGGCGGAAAGTTCCGATGAAGAACCGGAAGAAACAGAATGATTGATAGAGACGCTTCGCCGGAGGGCGGGGCGTTTTTTAAAGAGGTGGAAGATGGAATACCTTGTGAATGCGCGGGAAATGAAAAACTGCGATAAAAATACGATTGAATTTTATAAAATGCCTTCGGAAGTGCTGATGGAACGTGCGGCGCTTGCGGTTGTAGAAAAAATCAGACAGCAGGGATATGATACCACACATGTGCTTGCGGTCTGCGGAAACGGAAATAACGGAGGGGACGGTGTTGCCGCAGCGCGTATTCTGTGTGAACAGGGTGTTTCGGTGAGCATTCTGCTCGTGGATCAGAACCATCCATATTCAGACGGCATGCAAAAGCAGTTATCCATAGCAGAAAGCTATGGAATGCATATCATAAATGAGTGGGAGGACGTAGGATATACGCTGATTTTAGATGCAATCTTTGGGATTGGGCTTTCAAGGCAAATCGAAGGAAAAACAGCAGAATTGATCCGTAGGATAAATGAAGCAAAAGCTCCGGTCGTTGCGGTGGATATTGCTTCCGGAATATCCGCAGACAACGGAAATATACTTGGCTGTGCCGTGAAAGCAGATATGACAGTTACCTTCGCATTTAAAAAGTTAGGGCAGCTCTTGTATCCGGGAGCAGATCATACCGGTCGGCTTTTTGTGTGTGATATCGGCATCACAAAAAAAAGCTGGTTGGGAAAAAAGCCTTCTTACTTTGCAATGGAAAAAGAAGATTTGAAATTTTTGCCGAAACGGGAGAACCATTCCAACAAGGGGAGTTATGGTAAGGTGCTTTTGATCGCAGGTTCGGCAAACATGGGAGGTGCGGCGGTGTTTGCATCTGCGGCGGCATATGCGTCCGGCTGTGGGCTGGTCAAAGTGTTTACGGCGGAGGAAAACCGCACGGCACTGCTGACTCATGTGCCGGAGGCGATCCTTTCGATTTATGCCGGAAAAAAACTGGATCGGAATGAACTGATTGAATCGATAAAATGGGCGGATGTAGTTGCAATCGGACCTGGGATTGGAACAGAGCCTGTGGCGCGGGAAATGGTAAAGACGGTGCTTGAAGCGGCTGCGGTTCCGGTCGTCATGGATGCGGATGCCTTAAATATTTTATCTGAGGATATAAATCTGCTGCTCAGACCGCATACGGAGATCATCGTGACGCCGCATCCGAGCGAAATGGCAAGGCTGGCGGGGGCATCTGTATCTTATATCAAAGATAATTTGATCATGCAGGCGGAAGAATTTGCACGAGAATACAATGTGATCTGTGTGTTGAAAGACGCGAGAACTGTATGTGCCATTCCTTATGGAAAAACATATCTGAATCTGAGCGGAAACCACGGCATGGCAACAGCGGGAAGCGGAGATGTGCTGTGCGGACTGATCGCAGGACTTACGGCACAGGGGGTACGTCCGGAGCTTGCGGCACCGCTTGGTGTTTATATACATGGGCTTTCCGGTGATGTCATGGTCAAAAGAAGAGGATACCACGGACTGATGGCGGGTGATCTGCCGGATGGGATTAAAAAAGTGATGAAAAAACTGGACTATAAGAATGAAATCGAGGATGAGAAAAGTGAAGATGTATAGCAGAGTATATGCAAAAATCGATCTGGATGCGATCCATCATAACATGGAGGCAATGCATGCGTTATTACAGGAAAATACAAAGATATTTGCCGTGATTAAAACCGATGGTTACGGACATGGCGCGGTTCCTATCGCAGAAGAGATAGAGCCGCTTGATTATCTCTTCGGTTATTGTACGGCGACGGTGGAGGAAGCACTGATCCTGCGGAACCACGGAATCAAGAAGCCAATCCTGATTTTGGGATATACGTTTCCCGAAGAATATGAAGACATTGTGAAAAATGATCTGCGTCCGGCAGTGTTTACCCTTGAGATGGCAGAGGAACTTTCGAAGACGGCAGAACGGCTGGATAAAGATGTGTATATACATATCAAAGCAGATACCGGTATGGGCAGGATCGGATTGCAGGTCAGTGAAGAAAGTGCAAAGACCGTTGCAAAGATTGCAGCAATGCCGCATATGATAATGGAGGGAATCTTTACTCATTTCGCAAGGGCAGATGAGGAAGATAAAACCTCTGCACATCGTCAGATCGAACAGTTTGATCGTATGATCGGACTTTGTGAAAAAGAAGGCGTTACCTTTAATTATCACCACTGTTCAAACAGTGCGGGTATCGTGGATATGCCGGAGGCAAATATGGATATTGTCCGCGCGGGTATCACACTTTACGGGCTCTGGCCGTCGGATGAAGTGAAAAAAGAACGCATTGATTTGAAACCGGTTCTTTCACTGAAAAGCCATATTGCTTTCTTAAAAAAATTAGAAGCGGGAAGAGAGATCAGCTACGGTGGTATTTACACCACGAAGGAAGAACGCCTGATCGCCACGATCCCGGTGGGTTACGGTGATGGCTATGCAAGAGGACTCTCTAACCAGGGTGAAGTGTTGATCCACGGCAGACGGGCAAAAATCTGCGGAAGAGTCTGTATGGATCAGTTTATGGTGGATGTGACAGATATTCCGGAAGTAAAAGTCGGAGATGAAGTTACACTGGTCGGAAAAGACGGTGCGGATGAGATCAGCTTAGAAGAGCTTGGAGATCTTTCCGGACGCTTTAATTATGAATTTGCATGTTGTCTGGGGAAACGCATTCCGCGGGTATTCTGCCGGCATGGAGAGGTGATTGCGCAAAAGGATTATTTTGAGGAATAAATAAAAACACACTGGAATCTGTATACGCTCGATAAAATTGGAAATACTGGTAGTATAACCTGATATTATGGAGTGATGAAAATGATGATTCGACGTGGAGATATTTATTATGCAGATTTAAGACCGGTAGTCGGTTCGGAGCAGGGAGGCATCCGTCCGGTTCTGATCGTTCAGAATGATATGGGAAACAAACACAGTCCGACTGTGATCTGTGCGGCGATTACGTCACAGATGCATAAGGCAAAGCTGCCGACACATGTGGAGCTGGATTGCAGAAAATGTGAGATCGTAAAGGATTCTGTAGTATTGTTGGAGCAGCTTCGCACGATCGACAAACGTCGGCTGAAGGATAAAGTATGTCATCTGGACAACGAGATTTTGTTTAAAGTGGATAAGGCACTGGAGATCAGTCTGGAGCTTTATACATAGATTCCTTGACTTATATGTCATAAAATGGTATATTTCAGATGTTTGTATACAAAAATGATAAAGGAGTATAAGAGATG
This sequence comes from uncultured Roseburia sp., assembly GCA_964388945.1. Classification (GTDB taxonomy): domain Bacteria; phylum Bacillota; class Clostridia; order Lachnospirales; family Lachnospiraceae; genus Roseburia_D. Next base: position 6,237 of record CAYMCM010000063.1, on the reverse strand, counting down.
GACGATGGCGCGAATCCCCATTTGGGAATAATCGGTCGTATAGTAAAATTTTTAAAAAAATTTTTGCGTAAGCTTCCGCTTGTGCAGAAAGAAGATGTGACAGAAGAAGAGATCATTTCCATGGTCAATGAAGGGCATGAACAGGGAGTGCTTTTAGAAAGCGAAGCGGAAATGATCCATAACATCTTTGAATTTGATGAAAAAGAAGCGAAGGATATCATGACGCACCGGAAGAATATAGCGGCACTGGAGGATACGACAACATTAGAGGATGCCATTCACTTTATTGTCGAGAGCCGTTTCTCCCGGTGCCCGGTGTATCAGGAGAGCATTGATAACATTGTCGGTATCTTACATATCAAGGAAGCACTTGCTTTCAGTCTGGATGCTTCTTTGTACCACACGCCGATCTCAGAGATCAAGGGGTTGGTGCGTGAGGTGCATTTCATTCCGGAGACCAGAAACATCAATGCGCTGTTCCGTGAGATGCAGTCAGCAAAAAATCATATGGTCGTTGTTGTGGATGAATATGGACAGACTGCCGGGATCGTGGCAATGGAGGATATTTTAGAGGAAATCGTTGGAAATATCTTAGACGAGCATGATGAGGAAGATATCATGATCGAAAAACAGACGGACGGTACGTATCTGATGAATGGCATGGCACCGCTTGAGGATGTGGCGGAAATGCTGGGTTTGGAACTGGATACCGATGACTATGATACGTTGAACGGATTTATTATTTCACTGATTGATAAGATTCCGGGTGATGACGAGGTGTTCGGCGTTTCCTATGGCGGATATGAGTTTGAGGTGAAGCAGGTCGAGGATAAGATGATAAAAGTTGTAAAAGTGAGCCGTCTGCAGGAGGCGGACGAGGACGAGGATACTTCTTGTCAGCCGGAAGAAAAGATGATAGAATAGTATAATACAGGAATAAATTTTAGAAAAGAGGAATTATATATGTCAGGACATTCCAAGTTTGCCAACATCAAACACAAAAAAGAAAAAAATGATGCGGCAAAAGGAAAAATCTTTACCATAATCGGAAGGGAGATCGCGATTGCTGTTAAGGAAGGTGGACCAGATCCGGCGAACAACAGCAAGCTGCGTGATGTCATTGCGAAAGCAAAATCCAACAATATGCCGAACGACACCATCGAAAGAGGTATTAAGAAAGCGGCAGGAAGTGCGGATGCCGTAAATTATGAAACTGTTACATATGAAGGTTACGGTCCGAGCGGAACTGCAATTATCGTAAAGGCATTGACAGACAATAAAAATCGTACAGCGGCAAATGTCAGAAATGCATTTACCAAGGGACAGGGAAGCATCGGTACACAGGGCTGTGTTTCCTATATGTTTGATGAAAAAGGACAGATCATTATTGCAAAAGAAGAATGCGATATGGACGCAGATGATCTTATGATGCTGGCACTGGATGCCGGAGCAGACGATTTCAATGAAGAAGAAGAGGATTACGAGATCCTCACTGCACCGGATGCGTTCAGTCAGGTACGTGAGACACTGGAAAAAGAGAATATTCCAATGGCAAACGCAGAGGTTACCATGTTACCACAGACCTATGTGGAACTTTCCGATGAAAAAGATCTTACCAATATCCAGAGAATCCTTGATCTTCTGGATGAAGATGATGATGTTCAGGAAGTATATCATAACTGGGACGAATAAAAGAGTATCTGCACCCGGTATCGGGATAGATTCCTGATACGGGTGCTTTCTTGATATTTAAGGAGACGAACAGCGTATTGTATGTCTTCTGGAGGGTTTTAAGTACATGGATAAATCGGTTGCCGGATTTGTGGATGCATTGCATGCGGTCAAAGATCCGATACAAAGTTTTAAGAAGAACACGTATGAAGAACAGTTTCGGAAATTTGAAAAAGAGCAGAAAGACCGTTTTGACAGTTTGGAGCAGAAATTTTTAAGCTGCGGAAATGATATGGCAGAACAGGTGAAGCAGACAGCGGAAGAAATCACCCAAAAAGTGGCGGATGAACTGAATGCGCTCACCAAGAAAAGGTTTCGGGCGGGCAGATTGTCTGATTATAATATGGTTCTGGTGACGTATCAGTTTCCGGCGGCATTAGATCTGATGGCAGAGACAGGATCGATGTTTGTTGACGATATGATCCTGGCATGGAAGGAACAGTTCCCGGAAACAGATTTAAAGCCGGCAACGTTTGCTAAGATCAATGCCGGTTTTAAGCAAAGGTACTGCTATATTACCACGGCGGTCTGCAGAAGTCTGGGCAAGCCGGATGAATGCTATGAACTGAATCTGCTGCGTGATTACCGGGATGATTACCTAAGCAGACAGGAAAACGGAGCAGAACTGATCCGGCGTTATTATGATATCGCACCGACTATTGTAAAACGCATCAACCGCAGACAGGACAGTATGGCGGTATACTGGGATATCTGGCAGACCTATTTAAAACCCTGTATTGCATATATCGAACAGGGAAAAAAGAAGGAATGCATGAAATTATATACGAATATGGTATATGATCTGCAGGAAAAATATTTTGTGTGACCAAAGGAGAAGAAAATGGACGAGAATTATAGTATTGAGACAAAATGTATTCAGTCAGGATGGAAGCCGAAGAAAGGAGAACCGCGTATTCTGCCGATTTATCAGAGCACTACGTTTAAATATGACACCAGTGATCAGATGGGAAGGCTGTTTGATCTTGAGGATGAAGGGTATTTTTATACCAGATTACAGAATCCGACCAATGATGCAGTCGCTGAAAAGATCGCGGAATTAGAGGGCGGCGTGGCGGCTATGCTGACTTCGTCCGGCCAGGCGGCGAATTACTATGCGATTTTTAATATCTGTGAAGCGGGGGATCATATTGTTGTTTCCAATTCGGTTTACGGAGGAACCTTTAACCTGTATGGCACAACGCTGAAAAAGCAGGGAATCTCGTGTACCTTTGTCAATCCGGATGATCCGTATGAGACTTTGTGCGAAGCATTTCAGCCAAATACGAAGGCAGTGTTTGCAGAAACAATCTCCAATCCGTCTCTGGTCGTGCTTGATATCGAAAAATTTGCGCGGCTCGCGCATGAACACGGTGTGCCGCTGATCGTGGACAACACATTCGCAACACCGATCAATTGCCGTCCGTTTGCATGGGGCGCGGATATCGTGACACATTCCACGACAAAATATATGGACGGGCATGCAATGACAGTGGGCGGTTGTATCGTAGACAGTGGCAACTTTGACTGGATGGCACATAAAGATAAGTTCCCTGGACTTACGACACCGGATGAATCCTATCACGGTATCGTTTATGCAGAGAAGTTCGGAAAAAAAGCGTACATAACTAAGGCAACTGCACAGTTGATGCGCGATCTGGGTTCGATTCCGTCTCCGATGAATGCATTTCTTTTGAATGTGGGATTGGAAACACTGCATTTGCGTGTGCCGAGACACTGCGAAAATGCAGCAAAAGTTGCAGCGTTTTTAAATGCCCATGAGAAGGTAGCATGGGTAAATTACGCAGGACTGGAAGATAACAAATATCATGCGCTTGCGCAGAAATATATGCCGAACGGAACCTGTGGAGTTATTTCCTTTGGCTTAAAAGGTGGCAGGGAAGTGGCGGTTCGCTTTATGGATCAATTAAAACTTGTGGCGATTGTTACCCATGTGGCAGATGCAAGAACCTGTGTTTTAAATCCGGCGAGCCATACGCACCGTCAGATGACAGACGAACAGTTAAAAGAAGCCGGTATTGAACCAGATCTGATCCGTCTTTCTGTCGGAATTGAAAATGCGGATGATATTATTGCCGATCTTAAACAGGCAATGGAAACTGTATAGATTGTATTGATATTCAGATGTAAGGGGGAAGCGTTCTATGAAAAAAATATTATTTGCAGCATCCGAATGTGTACCGTTTATTAAAACCGGAGGACTGGCAGATGTCTGTGGGGCACTGCCAAAGACGTTTGATAAAAACGAGTGGGACATCAGGGTGGTCATTCCGAATTATACCTGTATCCCGTGGGATTTTCGCAGTCAGTTTTCCTATGTGACACATTTTTATATGAGCTGCGGTTCTTATATCCGGGATAAATATGTGGGTGTACTCGAATATGAGATGGATGGGATCACATACTATTTTATTGACAATGAAGAATACTTTAACTGTCAGACACCTTATGGAGATATCCGCTATGACATTGAGAAATTCTGTTTCTTTGATAAGGCGGTTTTATCCATGCTTCCGCTTATCGGATTTCAGCCGGATATCGTACACTGCCATGACTGGCAGGCAGGGCTGATCCCGGTCTTTTTGAAAAATGAGTTTATGGGAGATCCGTTTTTCTGGAGTATGAAGTCGATCCTCACCATTCACAATCTGAAATTCCAGGGTGTATGGGATATTAAAACACTGCAGGGGTGTACCGGATTTCCGAAGGACCTTTTTACGCCAGACAAACTGGAATATGAAAAGAACGGTAATATGTTAAAGGGTGGACTGGTGTATGCAGACTACATCACGACTGTCAGTGATTCCTATGCGGTTGAGATCCAGTCTCCGGAGTATGGAGAGGGCTTAAATGGTCTTCTTTATGCACGCAGACTGGATATGCAGGGGATTGTAAACGGAATCGATTATGACGTTTACAATCCGCGCACGGATGAAAAACTTTTTGTAAACTATGATGCGGCAGATTTCCGGAAAAAGAAGTGGCAGAATAAAACGAAACTACAGCAGGCGCTTGGTCTTACCGTGGACAAGAAAAAATATATGATCGGGCTGATTTCGAGACTGACAGACCAGAAGGGACTGGATCTGATCCGCTATGTTATGGATCGGGTTACAGATGAATTTACGCAGTTTGTTGTGATTGGAACCGGAGATCCGCAATATGAAAATATGTTCCGGTCATATGCATGGAAATACGGCGACCGGATCTCTGCTAACATTTGTTATTCGGATGATCTTGCACACAAGCTGTATGCGGCGGCAGATGCGTTTCTCATGCCGTCACGGTTTGAGCCATGCGGACTGACGCAGCTTATTTCTTTCCGTTACGGAACCGTTCCGATCGTTCGGGAGACCGGCGGACTGAAAGATACCGTAAGAGCGTACAACGAATACGAAAACAGTGGTGACGGCTTTTCGTTCCGTAATTACAACGGAGAGGAAATGCTTGACATCATAAATTATTCCAAACATATTTATTTTGACAAGAAAAAGCAGTGGAATCAGATGGTTGACCGTGGAATGGCAAATGATTATTCATGGAATCGTTCCAGAGGACGTTATGAAGAGATTTATGATTATCTGATCAATCGCTGATCTTTTGTATAATCTTAGAAAAAATGGAAAAGACTAGAAGTATGATGCTTCTGGTCTTTTTTTGTAATGACAATGAGGAAAAAGCCGGGAGATAAGAAAATCAAATAGCAGGAGGAGTAAAATATGGATGATCGTAACTGTCACAGAACAAAAACGGAAGACAGACGGGAAGCAGAAGAGGCAAACGAGGAAAAGATAAAAGAGAGCGGACAGTTAGAACTTGTGAATAATACGGAGGATCATATTTTGTATCTGTTGTCCATTATTGGAGAGATCGAGGGACATGAGTGCCTTTCCTCTAATGCAAAGACAACCAAATATGAGCATGTGCTTCCGAAACTGGCGGAGATCGAGGACTCTAAGAGGATCGAGGGTGTACTCATTATCTTAAATACGGTGGGCGGAGATGTAGAGTCCGGGCTTGCGATCGCGGAGATGATCGCGTCGCTCAGCAAGCCGACTGTTTCACTGGTGCTCGGAGGCAGTCATTCGATTGGAGTGCCGCTTGCGGTGTCTACGGATTATTCGTTTATCGTGCCGTCGGGGACAATGGTCATCCATCCGGTGCGGATGAGCGGGACGGTGATCGGAGCCCAGCCGACCTATGATTATTTTAAACAGATGCAGGATCGGATTTTGCATTTTATTGCATCACATAGCCGGGCAAAAGAAGAAAGACTTGAAGAGATGATGATGAACACCGGTATGCTTACGAAAGATCTTGGCACGATCCTGATCGGAGAAGGGGCAGTAGAAGAAGGGCTGATCAATGCAGTCGGAGGCATAAAAGAGGCATTTCAAAAGCTGCATGAACTGATCGAAGATAAAGAAAGTTTTAGCTGACTTGAAAAAGTAAATTCCAGTGCAGAAGTAAATTCCACTGGTACTTTAA
>CAYMCM010000062.1:0-13669 GCA_964388945.1 uncultured Roseburia sp. | reverse complement strand
TTCTTCCTGCTACAATCAGGAAAAAGAGAAACATAGGAATCGTTAATGTCCCCTCCGCAACAAAATATCCACCTACAAAAAGCACTGCAACCAGACCAAAACGTACTACAAACTGGGCTGCTGCAAGAGCTGAGCCTGGAATAAGTTCGTTTCTGAAAGAACACTTAACTACCTGATCCAATTTTCCTTCCAAGCTTTTTAAGTATTCGTCTTCCCTTGATGCAGATTTTAATTCCTGAATCGTATCCAAATATTCCTGCACACCATCATAAGCACTTCTTCTTGCCTGCACATTCTCCATCTCTGCCTTTTGCTGTGCTTTTCTTGCAAGAAAAAGCACCATGGTTGCCACCGGAACAGGTAAGAGAATGCATAGTCCCATGCGATAATCGGTCACAATTAATCCGATTGATATTAAAATAAAGGTCACGCTTGTTCCAAACAGCATTGGTATTGCATTGGAAAATGTTCTCTCTAATGCAGTGCAATCTCCCATAATTGTTGTAGTCAGATCTGCAATATCTTTTTTTCCAAAGAAGGATAAAGGCAGTTTTCTCAATTTTTCTGCCAAAACAATTCTGCGATTTGCACTTTCTTCATAAGCAGCAGCATAAGTCTTGTTATACTGAACCCATTGCGCCGCAAAAATCAGCGCAAACAACACTACCGCTCCAATCAGATAGAACACGATACTCTTCTGTGTTACCGGCTCTCCGCTTTCGATAGAAAAAAGCATATCCTGTACCAGCATCATTAGCAATCCTACCGGAAGCATCAAGCACAAATTATAAAACGCTGCTGCTATAATACCGCCTCTCAAGCTTTTTGCGCCCTTATCACTTAAAGCAAACACTTTTTTTAACATGTCATCACCTCATTTCCAATATGCCATTTTGTCGTCTTAATATAATCCTTCCACATATGTGCGTAAATTCCATCTTTCTCCAGTAATGCTGTATGGTTTCCCTGCTCTGCAAGTTCTCCATCCTTCATTACAAGAATCTGGTCTACTCCCTGAATCGCTGACAATCGATGTGCAATCATAATTACCGTCTTCCCTTCTGTCAATTCGGTCAGTGCTTTCTGAATCTGTACTTCATTCTCCGGGTCAGCAAATGCTGTCGCCTCATCTAATACAATAATCGAAGCATCCTTCAAAATTGCTCTTGCAATTGCAATTCGCTGCGCTTCTCCACCTGAAAGATACACTCCTTTGCTTCCTACCACAGTATCAATTCCGTCTGGGAATTTCGCCAAAATATCATCGCATTGCGCCAAATGTGCGGCATGTAATGCTTCTTCTCTGGTGGCTCCCCGCCGCCCTGCACAGATATTGTCTAATAAAGACTCTTTAAAGAGCTTCGAATTCTGGAACACAAAGGCAACGCTTTTCATTAAATCTGCCAGAGACAATTCTCTAACATCCACACCACCAATTTTTATCTTTCCCTCTGTCACATCATAAAAACGTGGTATCAGGCTGGCAGTTGTACTTTTTCCACAACCTGAAGGTCCGACCAATGCTGTTGTAGTACCTTCCTTTGCCACAAAACTAAGATTTTTAACTGCTGGATTCAGAGCATTTTCATAAGAAAAGGTTACATTCTCAAAAACAATATCGTTACCCGCCTTCTGCTTTGGCTTCTCTATTTCACTCTGCCACTCTGCATTTAAAATCATATCGATTCTACGCATAGATTCCTGTGCCTGCATCTTATAGTTGCTCATATACATAATCTTATTTAACATAACACCACATGCCGGTGTGAAAATCAGATAAAACAGAAAGTTCTCCATAAATTGAACCATATTATCTGAAAAAATGCCTGATAGCATTGCCACTGGAATTAGCACCAGAAATGGTGAGTTAATAACGGCGGTAAATGCCACCATACCTGTACGGCACGCCATTGTAAATGCCATCGCATTATCACTATAATCCTTAATGGCTTTATTGAACTTTGTGAAAGACTGCACGGTCTGTCCAAATACCTTCACAACTGATATGCCTCGTATGTACTCCACAGCTTCATGATTCATTGTCTCCAATGAATCCTGATAGTTCTGCATATACTTCACGCTGTCTTTTCCCATTAACATAAACTGCAGCATAAAGCCAATTCCAAACAATATCAGCAATGGAAGTCCAATGCGCCAATCAAAATACAGCATCAGTACTAAGCTTGCAATCATTGTTACATATGCACCTACTAAATCTGGAAGCTGATGACCCACATAGCTTTCCGTCTGTGTACTATTCTCATCAATAATTTTTCTTAATTTTCCACTTGGATTAACATCAAAATATCCCATTGGCATTTTTGCAAGATGCTCTAAAGCTTCCATTTTCAAATTTTTCTCCATGTGAAATGTCGCTGCATGGGAACACAGTAAGCATACAAAATAAATTATCAATCCGATTAATTCTGCCGCCAGTGCATAACCTCCCCAGCGCATTAATACATTCACATTCAGCGGATTCCCAGTAAATACTGCTACCATCTCTTTTGCGGCAAAATACACACATACATATGGAATTAAAATGAACAATGCACTTATTCCAGACAGTATGTGAGATGTCGTTAATAACCAGCGTCTTTTCCCTGCAAACGCCAAAAGCCTCTGGATTTGGTCATCTTTTTTCTTCATTACATATTCTCCTTCTTTAAAACAAAAATGCGAACAGTTAGTTTCTCCTAACCACTCGCATAATTATACACACAAAAAATATATGTTTCTACTCCATTCTTTTTTATTTTATAGTAAATAGCCCATTTTTATTTTCTTTTTTTCCTGTACTCTCTCGGCAATTCTCCATATACCGAATAAAAAGCCTTAGCAAATTTGCTTGCATTGGAATAGCCTAATTCCATTGCTATATCACCAATCCGGCGTTCTCCCGTCAGCAACTGGACAGCTGCTACATTCATGCGATATCTTTTTAAATATGCATAGGGAGTTTCCCCATATATTTCCATAAATATCTGATAGAAAATATTAATATTAATTCCTGATGATACTGCTAATTTTTCCACAGATATATTTTCATCAACATGAGAAATCAAGTACTCCTTAACCTCTTTCGTTATCTGCACCTGTTCCTTGTTAAAATACCTGCCATCAAAATGGTTTTCAATCTGTATCTTTTCTATATGGTAAAGTGCCTCCATTACTTTAATTCTAAAATAATCAGTACTTTCTTCTCTTTTTCCCTGATATACTGCTCCAAATATATCAGCAAGTTCCTTTGACGGCAGACTGACATACCAGTGTTTCTCTCCACTCATCAGACTCATTAGTCGCTTAAAATCAATTCCAAACACCTGCATCAGCTGCTGCACCTGCTGTGGTATTGCCTGCATATCTAATACTATAGACAGCCCTTCGTATTTTTTTAGCGGAAAAGAAAAGCATACTGGCAGATATTCTGTTCCATTAATACTAAACTGACATTCCGACAAACAATCCAATGTCTGGTTCGGAAACTGACATTCATAACGTCCTTTTCTGCAATGACTAATGCTAATCATCTGCTTAGGAAAATTTTGAGTTGGCAATATATCGGAAGTATCCATATCCATAAAGTATAAATACACTCCTGGAAAGATATCATATATTGTCAATTCTCCCTTTCCAGTACACCCATAATCAAGTTTTATGTAATTTATCTGCTCTGCTATCACTTTTGTCTCACTGCTGTACCACTCTTTATTCTGCATATTTCCTACTCCGTTAGTTTGGACTAACTTAAAAAATACCACATATTTTATCTTTTGTCAAAAGATAACCGCAAGGAAACATATAAGACGTGCCATCATACCTTTCGATACAGTGACACGCCTCTAAGCTATTTTCATCTTCGGATATGCATCCAGACGAAGTACCATAGAATCATACACCTTTTTCTGCCAAATCCAAGTCTTTTTCGCAAGCTCCGTCTTCGAAAACTTCTGCTCTTTTTTAGAATAATCAACCTCTTCCTTATCCGCAAAGGTTCTAAAGGAATTGGCTGCTCTATGAGTTGCTTCACACATTCCATCTCTAATATCATTGTATAGTTGCTTTGCGACCGGATTCCACTTCACTTCTTTGGATTCATTACTTCCACAGTCTTACCGCTTTTCTTTCCTGCTCTTGTCCCTTATCTCGGTTTGCTCCATAGTTATTCTCTTATTTTTTCAAGGCTTTTCTCCATGTGATATACAATAGAAAAAGACCTATAGAATGGATTTCCCACTCTATAAGGTCTTTACAAAATCTTCTTATTTAAAGTAAGCCACGCCGGACTCAAAGATCTTCATATCCTGCTCACCGTAAATATTGATCGCTACCGAATCACCGCGGCGCTCGGAATGTGCCATCTTTCCAAGTACACGGCCGTCCGGGCTGGTGATACCCTCGATCGCCATGTAGGAACCATTGACATTCCATTCTTCATCCATGGTCGGATTTCCTGCTTCGTTCACATACTGGGTCGCAACCTGTCCCTCTGCAAACAGCTTATCCAGCCATTCCTTCGGTGCTACGAAACGTCCCTCTCCGTGAGATGCCGGATTGCAGTACGTCTTTCCAAGCTCTGCCTGTGCCAGCCATGGGGATTTATTGGATACCACTTTCGTGTATACCATCTTTGAAATATGACGTCCAATTGTATTGTAAGTCAGTGTCGGTGAATCTGCTGTCTGCTGTCTGATCTCACCGTATGGTACCAGACCAAGCTTGATCAGCGCCTGGAAACCATTACAGATACCAAGTGCCAGTCCGTCTCTTTCATTCAACAGCTTATTGACCGCCTCTGCCATCTTTGCGTTACGGAACGCGTTTGCAAAGAATTTCGCGCTTCCCTCCGGTTCATCACCTGCGGAAAATCCGCCCGGGAACATGATAATCTGTGCCTGATCGATCGCTTTTGTGAACTCCTCCACAGAATCACGAATATCTTTTGCTTCCAGATTCTTAAATACTTTTATTGTAACATCTGCTCCGGCACGCTCAAACGCTTTCGCACTGTCATATTCACAGTTCGTGCCCGGAAATACCGGAATAAATACATTCGGTTTTGCCACTTTATGTTTGCAGATATAAATCTTATCTGTTTTATATACGTCTGTTTTTACTTCTTCCTTGCCTTCGGTTGCTCTGGTCGGGAATACTTTTTCCAGTGTTCCTGTCCATGCGTCCAGTGCCTCTTTCATGGAAATTTCCACATCACCGTATGCAAATGCCGGTTTTTCTGTGACTTCCGCGATCTTCTTTACCGCATCCGCGATCTCTGACTTTCCAATGATCTCTTCAAATTTTGCCACATCTTTTACTTCAAGCACAAGATTTCCAAATCCAGGCGCAAACAGTTCTTCTTTTGTCACTGCTTTTGCATCTACCGCTGCACCAAGCTTGTTTCCAAATGCCATCTTACTTAAAGCAAGCGCGATTCCTTTTCCGTCAAGTGCATATGCTGCTGCAACAGCACCGCTCTGGATCAGTGCATGAACCGTATCGTACAGCTTCATAACCTGTTCATAAACCGGAAGATCGTATGCATCTTTCTTAATTGTAAATAAATAAATCGGATCTCCTGCTTTTTTCAGTTCCGGTGTAATGATGTCGCCTTCTTTTGCCACATCTACCGCAAAAGATACAAGTGTCGGCGGTACATCGATCTCATTAAAGGAACCTGACATGGAATCCTTTCCTCCGATAGACGGCAGTCCGAAAGCGATCTGTGCGCTGTATGCACCGAGCAATGCGGCAAATGGCTGGCTCCAGCGTTTCGGATCTTCGCTCATTCTGCGGAAGTATTCCTGGAATGTAAAACGAATCTTATGATAATCACCGCCTGCGGTCACGATCTTAGATAAGGATTCTAATACTGCATAAACTGCTCCATGATATGGACTCCAGCTTGAAAGATACGGATCAAACCCATATGACATCATAGTAACCGTATCTGTCTTTCCTTTTAATACCGGAAGCTTCGCTACCATGCTCTGTGTCTCTGTAAGCTGGTACTTACCGCCGTAAGGCATATATACACTGCCAGCACCGATGGAACCATCAAACATTTCCACCAGTCCCTTCTGAGAGCAGCCATTTAAGTCAGCAAGCATAGAAAGCCATGCATCTTTCACATCTCCGACTTTTTTCTCGTTAAAATAATTGTCTTCTTTTACCGGCATCTCAACTTCCACATCGGTCTCCTGATGTGCTCCGTTGGTGTCAAGGAACGCTCTCTTGATATTTACGATCTCTTTTCCTCTCCATACCAATACCAGCCTCGGCTCTTCCGTGACAACTGCCACTTCTGTTGCCTCAAGGTTTTCTTCTTTTGCATATCTTAAGAAAGTATCTACATCTTCTTTTGCAACTACAACTGCCATACGTTCCTGAGACTCGGAGATCGCGATCTCAGTTCCATCCAGACCTGCATATTTCTTCGGCACTTTATCAAGCTGTACACGCAGACCATCTGCTAATTCACCGATCGCAACGGAAACTCCGCCTGCACCAAAATCATTACATTTTTTGATGATGTGGCTTACTTCTTCTCTGCGGAAGAGTCTCTGTAATTTACGTTCGGTCGGCGCATTTCCCTTCTGTACCTCTGCGCCACAGGTGTCGATGGACTTTGTAGTATGTGCCTTAGAAGAACCTGTCGCACCGCCGCAGCCGTCACGTCCGGTCTCTCCTCCGAGCAGGATGATAATATCGCCCGGATCAGAGTTTAAACGCTGTACCGCACGTCTCGGAGCCGCTCCCATGACCGCACCAATCTCCATACGCTTAGCAGCATAATTCGGATGATAGATCTCTTTCACATAGCCAGTCGCAAGTCCAATCTGGTTACCGTAAGAACTGTATCCATGTGCCGCGGAACGCACAATCTTCTTCTGCGGCAGTTTGCCGTTCATCGTATCTTTTACAGACACAGTCGGATCTGCGGCACCGGTCACACGCATTGCCTGATATACATAAGTACGTCCGGAAAGCGGATCTCGGATTGCACCGCCGAGACAGGTAGCAGCGCCACCAAACGGTTCGATCTCAGTCGGATGGTTGTGTGTCTCATTCTTGAAGTTTACAAGCCATTCCTCTGTCTTTCCATCCACCTCTACCGGTACAACGATCGAGCAGGCATTGATCTCATCAGATTCCTCCTGATCTTCGAGCTTTCCTTCTTTCTTCAGACGTTTCATTGCCATCAGCGCAAGATCCATCAGGCAGACAAACTTGTCGTCTCTGCCTTCATAAAGGTTTTTATGCGTTTTTAAATAATCTTTATAAGTCTCTTCGATCGGTGTCTTATAATAGCCATCGTCAAATTTTACGTCTTTTAATTCCGTAGAAAATGTCGTATGACGACAGTGATCAGACCAGTAAGTATCAAGCACACGGATCTCTGTCATAGACGGATCACGTTTCTCGTCATTCTTAAAATAATTCTGAATATGAAGGAAATCCTTAAATGTCATGGCAAGTCCGAGGGAATCATAAAGTTCCTTTAATTTTGTCTCATCCATTGCCGCAAAACCATCAAAAATCTTTACATCTGCCGGTTCTTCAAATTCTGTCACAAGCGTTTCCGGCTTTTCCATACCAGTCTCTCTCGAATCTACCGGGTTGATGCAGTGATTCTTGATTGCTTCCATCTGCTCATTGCTCACATCACCATAAATCACATACGTCGTTGCAGAACGAATGACCGGCTTTTCTTCTTCATTTAAGAGTTTCACGCACTGTACGGCAGAATCCGCTCTCTGATCGAACTGTCCCGGTAAAAACTCCACACTGAAAGTTTTTCCGCCATCCAGATCAAAGTTTTCCTCATATAAATCATCTACCGGCGGCTCTGAAAAAACAGTGCCCAATGCTCTTTGATACGTCTCATCCGAAATATTTTCAATATCATAGCGGATCAGAACACGTACTCCGGTAACACTTTTAATACCAAGGTAACTTTTGATCTCTGCCTGCAGTTCTTTTGCCTGCACTGCGAAATCCTTCTTTTTCTCTGCGTACACGCGTCTTACGTTACTCATGTTTATCCCTCCATAAATTTACTGTCTGTACAATCTTCTTTTTTATCTTAGCATAGTATAACACAGCTCCTTAAATTAGTATAATTAATATATCTAATTCCTTTTATAAGGTTTTCTAATTGTTATGCGTTGACATATTTATAAGCAGGTCTTATACTATTATTCAGAAAAAGAAATCAAAGGGGAACTTATCATGGATATCAATTATGAATTGTATAAAGTATTTTATTTTGTTGCCACTTCACTCAGCTTTTCAGAAGCAAGCAAACAGCTTTATATTTCACAGTCTGCGGTCAGCCAGTCCATCAAGACACTTGAAAAGAAACTAGGACAGCCGCTCTTTATCCGCAGCACCAAGAAAGTACAGCTTACACCTGCCGGAAAAATTCTCTTAAAGCATGTGGAACCCGCCATGAACCTGATCCGCCGCGGCGAAAACCAGCTTCTCGATTCCAATATCTTAGGACTCGGGCAGCTCCACATCGGTGCCAGTGACACCATCTGCCGCTACTTTTTAGTTCCGTATTTAAAACAGTTCCATAAAAAATTTCCCAATGTCCCGATCAAAGTGACAAATGCCACCTCTCTAAGCTGCGTGGATCTCTTAGAACAGGGAAAAGTGGATCTGATCGTGACGAACTTCCCAAATGCGAAACTGACACACTCCTATATGCAAAAGACCGTCTTTAACTTTCACGATGTCTTTATTGTAAATCCGGCTCATTTTACCTTTAAACAGCAGCCGGTCTCCTTAGAGGAGCTGAACCAGTACCCGATTCTCATGTTAGACCGCAAGAGCACGACCAGCGAATTTCTGCACAATCTGTTTTTACAGCATCAGTTAGAGCTACTGCCGGAAATCGAATTAAGCAGTAACGACCTGCTCATTGACCTTGCAAAGATCGGACTCGGCGTCGCTTTCATTCCTGATTACTGCCTGACTAAAGAAGCAAAGGATCTGATCGTTCTAAAGACCAAAGAACCCATGCCGGTGAGACATCTGGTCGCAGGCATCAATCCAAGCCTGCCGACATCCTCCGCCACGGAAGAATTTTTAAAGCTTCTTCCTGAGACCTGAGGTCTGATCTTTTTCTTCCCAGAAATGCACCATGCACTTCTCGACATTCCGAAGGGAGCAAACCTCATACTGCTCCCACTCTCTCGGAAACAATTCCCGATAATCACGATTTAAGAAACGCTCATCCAGCAATGCGATCACACCAACATCTTCTGCTGTCCGTATTACACGCCCCGCAGCCTGCTGCACTTTATTCATACCCGGATAACGATAGGCATAGGAAAAGCCATCTCCTTCCCGCCTGTCATAATAATCTTTTAAAATTTCCCGTTCATTCGACAACTGGGGCAGACCGGTTCCCACAACAAGCGTTCCGATCAGCCGGTCATTCTTTAAATCAATTCCTTCCCCGAAAATCCCACCCATCACACAAAACGCAATCAATGACTTTTCCCTTTTCTTTTCAAATTCCGCAAGAAACTCTTCTCTCTCCTTCTCCCGCATCCCACTCGTCTGCATCAGACATTCCGCTTCCTCTTCATTCAGGTGTTCAAACACCTCCGCGACCTGATCCATATACTGATAGGACGGAAAAAACACGATATAATTTCCACGCCGTGCCGCGGTCACCTTTTTGATATACTCTGCTATTCTGGCAAACTCAGTTTCATTCCGTCTGCTATATTTGCTCGTAACATCACTTGCCACGACAAGCAGACTCTGCTCCTTCTGAAACGCTGTCTCCGCATAGACCGCATAATTATCCTCCTTCGTACTGAGCAGACGTTTATAATATGTGATCGGCAGAAAAGTCGCCGAAAAAAAGATCGTGCTGTTTCCCTTATCCAGACATTCCTGCAGATTGCGGGACGGATCTACACAGTATAATTTGACAAAAAACCGTCCCTCTTTATCATGCTCCGAATATATCACATAATTTTCATCCACTCTGTCATAGATATTTAAGAAATTCCGCACATCAAAATAAAGTTGTAAACACTCCTCTTTTCCTGCAAATTCACTGCTCTTCTGAAAAAACTTATCCATTTCTGCGCCAAGCCGCATCAATGCAAAAATCAGATCTCCTACATCCGGCAAGATCTCATAATCGTCACAGCTTCTCTTATAATGCAGCATGATCTGATTGCATTTGCTAAGTTCCTGCTCCAGCCGTCTGTTATGATTTTTTAAAATCTTTCGGGCCGCAAGAAAATCTTCCTTATAAAGGACAGCGCTATACATCTCTCTGCCGCGTTCCACCAGATTATGCGCCTCATCCACAAGAAAAATATAATCTCCCTTTAACCCTTCCGCAAAAAAACGCTTCAAATACACATTCGGATCAAACACATAATTGTAATCACAGATAATATTGTCCACCCAGCTCGCGGTATCCAGACAAAGTTCAAACGGACATACCTTAAATTTCTCCGCCTGTTCAAAAAACACTTCCCTTGTATACATATTTTCATTCAGAAGAAGATCGTATACTGCATCGTTCACACGGTCAAAATGTCCTTTTGCATACGGACAACTTTCTGGATTGCAGTCTACCTCCTCACACTTGCACAGCTTCTCCTTTGCAGTGATCATTGCAGTTTTTGCCTGATAACCATTCTCCATCAAAAGCTCAATCGTCTCCCGTGCCACGTTCCCTGTGATCGTCTTTGCAGTAAGATAAAAGATCTTGTCTGCCAGATCTTCGCCAACTGCCCGCACCGCAGGAAAAACAGTAGAGATCGTCTTTCCGACTCCGGTCGGTGCCTGGATGAACAGATTCTTTTTCCGGCGGATCGTGCGGTATACATCTGCCACCAGTTTTTTTTGTCCCTTCCTGTAAGGATAAGGAAATTCCAGTTCCTGAATTGACGCCTGTCTGATCTTTTTCCAGTCATAAGAAAAGTCCGCCCACTTTTTATAGGCAGTGATCAAATGCAAAAACCATGTCTCTAGTTCCTCAAACACGATCGTTTCCTGAAAACGCCTGATCTCCTCCGTATCCAGATTACAATAAGTCATCTGTATGCCCACCTGCTTTAAGTCATGCTGCACCGCATATATGTATGCATAACACATTGCCTGTGCCCGATGCACTCCAATTGGTTCCGTCAGATTTGTAAAATCCATATACATTCCCTTGATCTCATCAATCGTTACCGCATCGTCTTCCTCATAAATAATGCCGTCTGCTCTGCCTTCCACAACCAGTTCATAGCGTTCTTCTTCCAAAATAAGGCATAAAGGTACCTCTGCATGATATTCCGGTCCCATCCGCTTTTGAATCTTGCGATGCATCTTTGCCCCTGCCTGCATAGCATTCTTATCCGGTATCTTATCCTTCCGGTTGTCCAAATCACCAGAACGTAAAATAAACTCAACCAGATTTCGGACAGAAATTTTCACCTGATCTCTTGTCAATTCTTCCATACGAACTCCTTTACTCTGACTTCCAGTATAAGACAGCTCTCTTACTCGCGCAAGTTCAAATATCCTTGGCATACAAAAGCAGGCAGAACCACCGAAGCGATCCTGCCTGCTTTTCACTTTTCTCCGTTTAAGCGACTGCGTATCTTCTTAAAACATTTTCAAAATTTTCATCTCTGCCGCCGCACTTTACTGTAAGCTCTCTGGAAAAACCAAGTCCTAACACTCCCAGAAATGATTTTGCATCAATAAAAATATGATCATATGATATATCAATATCAAAATCACACTTATCGGCTGCTTTTACAAAAACGGAAACATCTTCTCTATCCGTCAGTTTGATTTTCTGTTCTAACATATCATTCACCTTCCTGTTTATAAAACTGCAAACTCTACTATATTTACCCTTATCCCAAACTTTAAACGATTATGCACTTTTTTCTCGTCCTTGTCAAATTTCCCTCTCCCTTGATTTCTTGATAAATTTTTTGCATTTTGCCATGAATTTTTTTCTATCGTCCCCAATTTTATTCGTGTCTGTATGTGAATTAAGCCATTTTGCACCGTCTAACATACTACATTATGCATGATAGCCTAAAAATTGCCCATTTATTCATCATTTTAAACAAAATCCACACACTCGCTTTTCGTAAATTTTCTTTTTTTAATCATCTGGCCATCTTTGTACATTGCCTCTCGTGTACTGAAAGAAGCTGTGAATCTTACTTCACAGCTTCTGAAAATGGGGAAGAAATAATAATATATTGAATCACCTGTCTTGGTGATATTTATAAGATACGCTACTTTTGTGAAAAATCAATGTCAATTTTCTAAAAGCATTCGAAATACTTTCTTAAATTTTCTTAATCTTTTTTATCTCTGCGGTTAAAATCCCTGCCGCCTGTCTATGACAGCGGACGCCCGGATGCTCTCTTGATCCGATCGTTGTATCATCTGCCGGTATCAGTTCCACAAAACGCACTTTGTTATCCCCGCTGTCCTTCTGATACTCATGTATCGCCGCAAGAATCAGATCTTTTAACGGCGTGCCAAGCATCCCGTAAGCCCAGATAATTTCTGCCTCACCATTATAATGCCGTACCTTTTTCAAAAATATTTTCATCGCGTTCCGCAGACGTTCTGCTGAATACGCTTCATAAGAGCCATCCGCTTCCAGTCTCTGATCAAACAGCATTCCTGTCTCATCACAAAAAACGGATGGCTGTGAAAATGCACTCTCGTCATTTGTGCCGAGATTTATGACAACCACATCCGGCTGCCAAATTTTAAAATCATACGCATCACCTGCTCCTGCCGCCGCATTTTCACCCGCTGCTGCCAGACCACACACCTGCTCATAATAGCGCGGCAGGCTGCATTTGGGATTTCCGTCCCAGCTTGACAATACGCCCCAGCCGCTTTGCGAGATAATATGATAATCCGCATCCAGAAGTTCTGCCGTTATAGAGGCATAATTTTCCACACTGCCAAACACCATAGACGACCAGCAAAGTTCCCGCTTTGCTCCCACCGTCCCTTCACCAGAAGTAATACTGTCACCTATAAACTCAATTTTCATCTTTTTTTCTTCCACCGGCAAAAATTCCCCATCTATCCGGAAACCGTGAATCTTCAAAAAACTGCCCGGTTCATCACTCATCGGCTGCACATCCTTTGAAATTCGAACAGTACGCTCTGTTTCCCTGTCCATGCTGCGAAATACCGGAATCCAGTACCGTCCTTTTAATACCATCTGTCGGCTGACTGGCGCATGATCCACCAAAATCGAGATCCACGGCTCATAGACATCATATCCTGCTTCCACCTCTACCCAAAGCTCACTTGCTCGCACCCGCACCTCAACTCCG
Source organism: uncultured Roseburia sp. (assembly GCA_964388945.1). Lineage (GTDB taxonomy): Bacteria > Bacillota > Clostridia > Lachnospirales > Lachnospiraceae > Roseburia_D. Next base: position 323 of record CAYMCM010000062.1, on the reverse strand, counting down.
CTTGCCGTCCAAAACAGTGGCAGCGGTGAATACACGCCATTGTTTCTTCCATATATATGTAAATCTGTTTTCGAAATATCACCGAGTTTATATTCTTTCATTTTCCCTTCCATCCTTCTTTATCTTCCTGCTCTTTTTCTTTCAATCATTTCTTACTTCTAATTTTATTTTATAAATTAAATCTTAAATTTAAAATACCTGGTTTCTACTGCCTTTTCAAGTATTTTTCTTGTTTTCTATCCCGCTTTCTTTCACAATGTGAAATATCAAAATCATGACCACCGGCTTAGCCGGTGGTTTGCTTTGACCCTATAAGGGTCTGT